>JAUYEB010000070.1 GCA_030691555.1 Candidatus Bathyarchaeota archaeon | reverse complement strand
TCAACTTCGAGGAGCTGATCAGCCGCATGAGGTTCTACAACCCCAACGAGAAGATCGCCATGGTGCTGTTCGACGGTAGGTGATGTCATGGCAGCAAAGAAACCACAGGCAGAGATGCCGAAGCAGTCAGTCGAGAAGCGTATCCACAACTTCGACGAGGTCGCCCTCGGGTTCGACGAGAGGCTTGCCCTCGAGGAGGCGGCGAGGTGCCTCAACTGCCCGAAGCCCCAGTGCGAGAAGGGCTGCCCGGTCGAGGTCCCCATCCCCGAGTTCATCCAACTCGTGAAGGACCGCAAGTTCGGGGAGGCGGCCCAGACGATCAAGGGGAAGAACGTCCTCCCCGCGGTCTGCGGCCGCGTCTGCCCGCAGGAGGAGCAGTGCCAGAAGTTCTGCGTCCTCGGCATCCGCGGCGACCCCGTTGGGATAGGCCGTCTAGAGAGGTTCGCCTCAGACTGGGAGCGGTTGAACGCCGAAATCGACCCGCCTAAGACGGAGCAAACCGGGGGGAAGGTGGCGGTTGTCGGCTCCGGCCCGGCTGGCCTGACCGTCGCAGCGGACCTCGCCAAGATGGGGCACAGGGTCACCATCTTCGAGTCGCTGCACACGGCGGGGGGAGTCCTCATGTACGGCATCCCCCAGTTCAGGCTCCCGAAGGAGATAGTCCAGAACGAGGTCGAGTACGTGAAGAGCCTCGGCGTCGAGCTCCGCCTAGACTCAACCGTCGGCCTCCTCGCAACGATCCAGGAGCTGATGGGGGGTGGCTTCGACGCCGTATTCATCGGCTCCGGGGCGGGGCTGCCCAACTTCCTCCACGTCCCCGGGGAGAACCTGAAGGGCATCTACTCGGCGAACGAGTTCCTCATCCGCACGAACCTGATGAAGGCGTACAAGTTCCCCGAGTACGACACGCCGATCAGGGTGGGTAAGAGGGTGGGCGTCGTCGGGGCGGGGAACGTGGCGATGGACTCGGCCAGGTGCGCCCTCCGCCTCGGCGCTGAACGTGTCTATATAATCTACCGCCGAAGCAGGGACGAGATGCCCGCCAGGGCCGAGGAGGTCGAGAACGCGGAGGAGGAGGGGATAGAGTTCATGCTCCTCACCAACCCCGTCCGATTCATCGGCAACGACCGCGGCTTCCTCGAGAAGGTCGAGTGCGTCAAGCAGCGCCTCAGCGAGCCCGACCAGTCGGGTAGGCGCCGCCCCGAGCCCATAGTGGGGAGCAACTTCACACTGGAAATCGACACAGCGGTGATTGCGATCGGCCAGTCCCCAAACCCGATAATTCAGCAGACCACCGAGGGGCTCCAGACGACCCGCCACGGCACGATCGTCGTCGACGAGGAGACCATGCAGACGGCCATACCCGGCGTCTACGCCGGCGGAGACGTGGTGAGCGGCGCGGCGACTGTCATCAGCGCCATGGGGGCGGGGAAGAAGGCGGCGAAGGCCATACACGAGCAGATCATGGCGAAGAAGGGGCAGAAATAAGCACACTCCGCCCGATCTCGCCATTTTTCAACGGCTGATAACGTTAAATATTTAGTCTCTTTAATAGTAATGATCACCAATGGAAAAAGCTCTGATTCTGCTCAAGGTCGAGTGCCTCGGAGAGGACTGCATAGAGGAGGTTCTGAACAGGGTCAAGCAGAAGGCGGAGGTCAAGGAGACAGGGATGACCTTCGGCGAGTACGACGTCTACCTCATAGCCGAAGTCTCCAAGTCACTGGAGATGACGAAGCTCGTCATGGAGCTGAGAGGCTACCCGTCGGTGGTCTCGACGACGACGCTTCTCATCGTGGGATGAGAGCGCACAAAATTCTGGTTAACCGTTATTCGCTTCTCAGGCCTGTGGTATGACGTTGCAGGTTATCGTGGACTTGATGCCATCGGTCTCCCTGATCTTCGTGACGGCGGCCCTCAGCGCCTCCCTGTCATCCACCTTTATCGTGGCGAAGAGATCATAGGAGCCATAGAGTAGCTGCGCCGTCACTACACCGGGTATCTTCCGGATCTTCTCCAGCGTCTCCGACTTGAACGACGGCGCCAGCACTACTAGGATAAGGGCCTGCTCCAAGGTGATCGTAGATTAAACCCCCTACACGTGATTTAAATTTATCCAACTAAATATAAATCGGGGAATAGCACAATTTTGTCGGTTTTAAGCCATATTAAATTCTACAATTAATAATAATTAGTTTCTATTACTCGAATATGACGATTCGGTGTTTTCGCGCAAGCATTTATATTATTTACAGTAATTACTTTATTGATGAACATGCAAAGGGCGTTGATCTTAGTCAAGTCGAAGTCACAGGCCGACTCGAATCTGTTCAACAAGGTCAAGGCCTACCCGGGCGTAGTCGAGGCGAACATGATCTACGGGCCATACGACATCTACACGCTGTGCCAGGACCCGAGCACGATGGGGATAAAGAAGCTGGTAATGGACATAAGGAACCTGCCCGGCGTCGTCTCGACGCTGACCTGCCTCATCTCCGAGTAGGGGATAGCTTTTGGGTTAGTCCAGAGGAATTGCCTCTGGCTTCGGTTTCGAGGTCTCGTTCAGTTTTTTGACCCGTTCGGTGAAGTCGTTGAACATCGTGACCAGCCAGGTCGGCATGCAGGCGCTTGTGAAGATCGTCTCCAGGCGCTCGCCGCCTACCCCGAGTACGTCGAGGGTCTTCTTCATTATGTCGACGCGGTCCATCGCCTCGAGGTTGCCTGTTAGGTAGTTGCACTGCGTGGGGAGGCAGCCGCTGATGATCACTCCGTCTGCGCCGTGTTTGAATGCGGCGAGGACGTGCAGGGCGTCGATCCTCCCGCTGCAGGGGACCCGTATTATGCGGATGTTGTCCGGGTACTCCATCCCCATGTTGCCCGCGGCGTCAGCTGCTGCGTAGCTGCACCACTGGCAGGCGAAGGCGACGATCACTGGCTCGTCCTTCTTCTCCTCGCTGAGCCACTTGGGGGTGAGGATCGCCTTGATCTTGGGGACCAGCTGGTCGTCCTTGTAGTGGCGCAGCTGCATGGCCGAGACCGGGCAGACGGCGCTGCATATGCCGCAGCCCTCGCAGGCCTCCTCGATCACCTTTGGCTCGCCGAAGGCGCTCCACTCAACGGCGCCGAAGGGGCAGATGCTCGCGCACGCGCCGCAGCCCACGCACTTCTCCTTGTCGACCCACGCCTTTGCGAGGTCGATCTCCATCTCCCCGCGCATCAGCATCGAGGCGACGCGCCCCGTGGCGCCGAGGGCCTGCGTGATGCTCTCCTGGATGTCCTTCGGCCCGTGGGCGGTGCCCGCCACGAATATCCCCTCGACGGTGGTGTCAAGGGGCTCCACCTTCGGCCCGCGCTCCGCGAAGAAGCCGTCGGCGGAGACCGCGACGCCGAGCCTCTGAGCGAGGTCTGAGGCCCCCCGTGAGGGCTCCAGCCCGGTGGAGAGGACGAGCAGGTCGACGTACAGCGGTACCATCTCGCCGAACTCGTCGACCACGTCTACGTGGATGGAGCCGTCGGGCATCGTCGTCACGTCGTGCACCTCACCCCTGAGGAGGCGGACGCCAAGGCTCTGCGCCCTGTAGTAGTAGTCCTCGTAGTGTTTGCCGGTGAGCCTGATGTCCTTGTGGATGATCGCCAACCCGGACTCGGGCGACCTCTGCATGATCTCCGTCGCCTGCTTCACGGCTATCCCGCAGCATATCTTGCTGCAGTACTCGTGGATCTTCGGGTCGCGGGAGCCGACGCACTGGATCATGGCTATGCGCTTCGGGTCCTGGCCGTCGCCGGGGCGGATGACCCTCCCCTTCGTCGGGCCCGACTGGTCGAGCATCCGCGAGAGCTGCAGCTGGGTTCTGACGTTCGGGGTCTCCCCGTATGAGTACATCCCCCTCGGCTCGAAGGGCTCGAAGCCGGTCGCGACGACGATGGCGCCGACGTGTACAGTCATCTCGCTCGGCTGCTCATCGAGATCGATCGCGTTGACCGGGCAGGCGTCGACGCACTTCCCGCACCTCGTGCAGGTCCCGGGGTCGATGGCATAGACCCTGGGCAGCGCCTGATCGCTGGGGATGTAGACGGCCTTCCGCTTGTCCCAGCCGAAGTTGAACTCGTTCGGCGCCTCGACGGGGCAGACCTCGACGCACCTGTCGCATCCCATGCAGAGCTCCTGGTTCACGCCCCTCGGCCTGACGGCGATCGTCGCCCTGTAGTTGCCGACGTGCCCCGTCAGCTTCGTGAGCTCGGCGGAGGTGAGGACGTTGACGTGCTCGTGGTGGCTTATCGTGTTCCTGTAGAAGCAGCGGCGGTGCAGATCGTTCCCGCAGGGGGAGACGCAGGTCCCGCAGTCGTCGCTCGGGAAGACGGAGCCGAGCTGGAGGACCTTGCCACCGAGGAACGGCGTCCTCTCGACGAGGAACACCTCCATGCCGAGGTCCCCTATCCTCTTCGCCGCCTCGACGCCCGCGACACCCCCTCCGAGGACGAGGACGGACTTCTGGACGAGTACCTTCTTGCGCTCTATCGGTTCTAGGGTCCTCGCCCTCTCGACTGCGCCCTTCACTATGAACTTCGCCTTCTCCGTCGCCTTCAGGATCTGGCCCGGGTAGAGCAGCGCGCAGTGCTCCCTGATGTTCGCCATCTCCAGCAGGTACTTGTTCAGCCGGACCCGCTCCAGCATCCTCTGGAATGTGGGCTCGTGGAGCCACGGGGAGCACCCGGCGACTACGACGCGGTTGACGCGGTTCTCCTTTATCGCCTCGCTGATTGTCTTCATACCCGAGTCGCTGCAGGCGAACTCGCTCTCCTCGGCGTAGACGACGCCGGGGAGCTTCGAGGCGTACTCCTTCAGGCTGGTCGTGTCGACCGATTTGGCGACGTTCAGGCCGCACCTGCAGA
>JAUYEB010000065.1 GCA_030691555.1 Candidatus Bathyarchaeota archaeon | reverse complement strand
GTCCTGAGGTCGCGCATGGATAGGGATGAGTCAGACCCGATAAAAGATCGACGCGGCTACCTGAAGAGGTCGGGCTGGAACTCCTTGAAGCCCTCGGGGAAGTCCCAGGGGTCGACGACGAACTCGACCATGGCTGGGACGCCGCGCTCGTTCTCCTTCTTCGCCCCCCGGAGCGCCTTCTTCACGTCCCCGGGGTCGGTCACCTGGACGCCGTAGCAGCCGGAGGCCTGGGCTATCTTGACGAAGTCGGGCTGCGCCTCGAAGTCGACGGCGATGTACCTCTCCCTGTTCGCCCTCTCGTGGAGCTTTATCCACCCGAGGCTGTAGTTGTTGAGGACGACCCAGGTGACGGGTGCCTTGTGCTGGACCGCGGTGGGCATCTCCTTCATGAACATCTGGAAGGCCCCGTCCCCCGTCGTGCAGACGACCGGCCTCTCGGGGGCCGCAAGCTTCGCCCCTATGCATCCGGCGACGGCGAGCCCCATGCAGGTCTGCTCCCCCGGCGCCACGCAGCCGTCCAGGGCGCCCACCGCCCAGTAGGGCCAGTAGTAGCTCCAGAGGTCCTGGCTACCGTTCTCGTTCACCAGCACCGTCTTCGGCCCGAATACCCTGCACGCCTCGTAGATGACCCTCTTGGTCTTTATGGGCTTCGAGGAGTCGCCGCACTCGGCGTAGACCTCGGCCATGTAGGCGGCCGTCGCCTCGACGATGCCCTTCACCCGAGGCATCTTGGACAGGGGAGCCCTCTTCACCCGCCCACGGGCGTATGCTAGCATGTCCTGGATGAACAGCTTAGCGTCCCCCACCACGGGCACGGCTGGCTGGAGGTTACGCCCCAGCTCCGAGGGGTCTATGTCGACCTGGATCAGGGCGGCGCCCTCCGGGTAGTAGCTCCAGGCGGCTGTCTGGAACTCCTCGTTCCTGCTGCCGAGGGATATGATCAGGTCCGCGGACTGGTAGGCGTCCCGCCCCAGCCTCGTCCTGTATAGGCCGACCTGGCCCAGGGACAGGGGGTGGTCCTCGGGGATGACTCCCCTGCCGCTCGGCGTCGTCAACACGGGCGCCGCGAATAGCTCCGCCAGCTTCACCAGCTCCGCCGAGCAGCCGCTGTAGAGCGCCCCGCCCCCGGCTACTATGACCGGCCTCTCAGCTACGAGGAGCAGCTCCGCCGCCCTCTTCACGGCGTCGGGGTCGGGTCTCGTCCTGACGAAGGGTATCGATGGGTGGTGTCGCGTCTCCTTCGTCTTCTCCTGGCCGACGTCGAAGGGGACTTCGAGGTAGACGGGGCCGGGTTTGCCGTTGACGGCGAGCGTGAGCGCCCTGCTCAGGGCCCATGAGGCGCGATCCGCCCTAGGCACCCTGAAGCCCCACTTGGTTATGCCCCGGAAGAACTCCATCTGGGGCGCCTCCTGGAACGCGCCCTCCCCCTCGTGGGTGAGCGGAGCCGAGCCCCCCAGGGCGAGCATGGGGACGCACCCGCTCCACGCCTCGAGCACACCCGGGACGAGGTTCGCGACCCCCGGCCCCGGGCTGGCGAAGCAGACGCCGGGGCTCCTCCTCATCTTACCGTAGGCGTACGCCATGAAGGAGCCCGAGGCCTCGTGCCTCACCAGGACGGGCTCGATGTCGGAGTCGTAGAGTGAGTCGTAGAGGGCATCGGGGTGGCCGGGGAGGCCGAAGACGTGGCCCACCCCCTCGGCGCCAAGCCCCTCGACTATTGCGTCCCAACCGCGCTTCGAGACCAAAACATTAACCCGGAGGACTATCCGCCCGGGGAGTTGATAAAACCTGAGCCCAAGCGTCGAGGTCTCGCATCGGGATCATCTGGACGGTTGAATTAGATGGGTGAAAGATGAGGCGGGTAGTCGATCGGGGTTTAGAGGGTACCCGGCTGCTTGGCGCCGGCCTTCGGCGCCTCTTCCTCGTCGTCATCGTCCTCCTTGCCCCCGTAGATGAACGGGAGGTCGTCGAAGCTGAGCTTCTCGCCCGCCGCCATCTTGCGTTGAGCCTCCTGGCGGAGCTCCTCGACGCGCGCGTTGACCTTAGCCATCTTGTCCCGCTCGACCTTGAGGTCGTCGGAGCGCAGCCCGTCCTTTATGCCCCTGAGCTGGAGGCTGATGCCGTCGAGCTCCTGCTCGGCCTTCTTCACCTCGCCGAGGTACTCGACGAACTTGCCGTGTGCCTGGTTCGCCTTTTCCCTCTCATCGTCCGCCTTCCTGTGGAGGAGGAGCATCGCCTCGTGGTGCTTCTGGCTCTCCTCGCGTAGGGCGTTCATCTCGTCGCGGACCTGGCGGATACCCATCTCGGTCGCCTTCGCCTCGGCGGTCGCCTCCATCGTGGCCTCCGTCCGCTTCGGCGGCTTCTTGAATGTGCTGAGCCTCTTCCTCAGGGTGTTCGCGCGCTCGGTGAGTTCGAGCTCCCTCTCCCTGTCGAGTAGCTCCCGGGTCGGGGTCGTCATGACCTCCCACTCGACCGAGTTGAGGTCCCTCTCCACGCGCCGCTTCTTGGGGAGCTCCCTGTAGCCCTGCTGGACCTCCTGCTCGATGCCGGCGAGCTTCTTCCGCTTCTCGTCGAGCTGGTCGTAGAGCGGCTGGAGGCGGTTCTTCACATCGGCGACGCGGGCGTTGATCTTGTCCCGCTCCTCCTTGTGTTTGAGAGCCTCCTCCCGCACCTTGCGGCTAGACTCGTTGATCCTGTCGCGCTCGTCGCGCCAACGGTTGACGTGTTCGAAGAGTTCGCCCCTCTTCCTCCGGAGATCGGAAGCCATGTTCTCAAGCTGCTCTAGCTTGAGGTCTGTGCCAGACATCAGCAAATACACCACGTTGGGGGTCTCAGACCTACGCCTACTATTCACCACGCATCTCCTTCAAAAAGGGATCGGCGCGGCGCACCACCTTGAGCGGTTAAGAAAGGGGTTCAAAACGGGGTAAAAGGGTTAACGGAGCCCCGATCCATCCACCCCAACAGTTATACTTTTATGTTTAATAACACTAAACGTTAGTTCGCTGCCTACGGGCGGCTCGTGGGGGTCTGGGGGGTCTTGGGGGCGACGATAGGTATCATCTCGTGCTTCGCGGCCCTCGCGTTCGGTCTCTTCTTCTTCGCCTACGCGGCGAAGTACTACGCGTCCATCTTGATCGCCCTGGCCACGCTCGGGAGGGGCAAGCGGGAGGAGGGGGAGGCCTCGGGTGAGGGGGAGGACCGGAGAGATGCGCCGCTGGTCTCGATCCACCTGCCGTTCTACAACGAGGCGAACGTCGCGCGGAGGATCATCACGGCGTGCCTCAACCAGGACTACCCCAACATCGAGATACTGGTCGCCGACGACTCCCGCGACGACACGGTGCGGATCATAAAGGAGCGCGGCTGGAGGAGCAAGCCACCGATAGTCAAGTTCCTCCACCGCAGGGACCGCAGCGGCTTCAAGGGGGGCGCCCTCACGGAGGCCCTACGATACATGGACCCACGCGCGGAGTTCGTAGCCGTATTCGACGCCGACTTCATACCCCCACGCGAAACGATCAGCCGACTCATCAACCACTTCAGGGAGAGTGACCGGCGATCCCTCGGGACGGACTTCCCTGAATTGCAGCCCCGGACGGGGGCCGGTAAGCCCGTCGCGGCGGTGCAGGGGTACCAGCTCCACTACCTGAACAAGTCGGAGAACTGGGTCACGAGGGCCGTCCGCGCCGAGTTCTCGGGCAGCTACATGGTCGAGAGGGTGGCCGCCGAGAGGTACGGGGCGCTAAAGATGGTGAGCGGGAGCGTATTCATGCTCCGCGCCGACGTCCTGAGGAAACTGAAATGGGGGACGAGCATCACCGAGGACTGGGAGCTCACCCTCAGGCTCTACAGGGAGGGGTACAGGGTCGCCTACACGCCGCTGATCCAGGCGCCCGCCGAGATACCGACGACCATCCGGGCCCTCGCGAAGCAGAGGATGAGGTGGGCGGAGGGGCACACCTACGCCGTCCGCAGGCACTTCCGCGGCGTCCTCACGTCGACCAAGCTGACCCTCGCGGAGAAGCTGGAGTTCGTCTACCTCGCCCCCTACTACCTGCAGGGACTCGCGCTCCTAGTCGGGACTCTGTGCTGGCTGCTCGCCGAGGCAAACCACACGTGCCCGTGGTTCTGGCGCCCCGCCTTCGGCTGGGCCCTGCTCCTCAGCAACCTCCTCGCCGCCCCCCTCATGTGCCTCGCCGGGCTCTGGCTGGAGGGCGACCTCAGAGCCGACTACCAGGGGGTCTTCGGCCTCGTCGCCCTAACGTACCTCCTCGCCCCCTACCAGGGCTACGCCGCCCTCCGCGGCCTGCTGGAGAGCGAGGAGGGGACGTGGATAAGGACCATGAAGACCGGGAGCATCACCGACAGGTTCCTCAGGATGAGGCTGAGGAGCCTGCTCAGCTGGCTCAGCCTCGGCGGGAGGCTGGGGAGGCTCGTGCCCGGGGCGCCGCGTCTCCCCCGCCTTCCCATCCCGGCCCGGGGAATCTTCGGCGCAGTCTGCCTCCTGTTGCTCGTCCTCCCGCTGGCCGCGGCCTTCGCGGTGATCTAGATGGCGAAGTACTACACGCTCTGCGGTGGCGCCCTCTACGTCTACACCACGAGGGGCGAACCACTCCTGGATTTAGGCGTCATACCAAGCGGCATGGGGCTGTTCGACTCGGACGTCTCCTGGAGGCTCTGCCCGTGGTTAGCCGTGACGGAGGATGCCCCAACCGACGGGCTGAGGCTTGCCGAGATCATACTTAGGGCCGAGGGCTACGGGCGGCTCGAATTGGAGGGGGAGGCGCTCGAGGACTACTTCCTCCGCGGGGATGACGGCTTCCTCGCGGCCCGCGTCGCCGCGGAGGCTGAGGAGGCGGTGCCGATCCACCAGTGGACCCTCGACGGGAGACCCAGCGCGAGGACGAAGCCGGCGCCCCGCCGCCAGTCGAGGAGGAGCCGCGTGCCCAAACCCGCCCCTCTACCTCGAGACAGCGATAGCTGACACCCCCGGATTGGAGCGGTAACCTAGGAATGCCAGTCCATACCTTCGATGATCTCGGCACCGAGGGAAGCGGCGGAAAAAGCTGGACGGTGGCATAACCTCCATGGCTGTCTCCGGCGTCGTGCTCGTGCTCCTCTTCGCGGGCCGCTTCTACTACATGAGTACGATGGAGATATCGGAGATGGGCAACATCGGGCTCGGCATGTGCCTGCTGTCCGCCTTCTTCGACAGCATCCCGATCCCGCCGCTCAACGGCAAGGACATCTGGGACTGGAACAAGAGGGCGTCCATCGTGCTGCTCGTGGCGACGTTCGCACTGAACCTCTACTGGCTCATGCTCATGTGACCCGGGTAGCATTTTTTTTTACTCATTTTAGGACCATTTCTATGAAAAATGGTTTGGGTTATGCATCACTCTTTTGGCACATCGAAATTTTTATTGAAATTGGATGTGGCGCGCGCGATCTGATTTATCATTCCCACCGGACCAGATGGCTCAAATCCGATCACTATCAATAACACAAGCCAAGTAAAAATCGAATACACGCCACCATAAAGTTAAACTCCATTATCGGGTAAATCTAATTGGGTTATAATGAAAGAAGAGAAACAGGGGCCAAAGAAGGCACTCAACAAGGCGAAAGAGATGGTGGATAGTACGGCGAATAGGAAGAGAATCGATTTTGTCGTAACTTATGAAGTGGAGGGATCCAGATCCAAGAAACAGAAGGTACACGCTTATTCGAAAGAAGAGGCGGAGGAGATAATGGCCACGAAACTAAAATCGCAGATATCATCCGGGGAGATCAACGGCTTTAAAATCATCTCAGTAGAAATTGAAAATCCACCGTAATAACGTATTCACAAATAGTACGCGCGAGCGCTTGACAATTCGCGCTGCCTTGTCCCTAAATTAAGTTTGTTTTGAAACAACTGTAAGTAACCGATAAATAAATAGAATCGAAGCAGTGAGAAAGGTGCTCATTCTCATACGCGCACTTGTTACACTCGCCCATTAGAAACGATAGTCTTGCTATGGTGAGATTTTACTCGGCTACAAAGTGTACACTCACCAATTCTGTTTATATCTTCGTTGTTTAGAGATGGAAAGAGTTGTTAATTTGGGCACTCTATGGAGTGAGATTCGGCCTTGATGACGGTGCACAAGTTCGACAGGGACGCCAATGTGAGCTACGCGACGCTGATGAGGGAGGCCTTCGAGGCGGCGGTGAAGCTGGCGAGGACCATGGAGAGGGAACTCGGTAAGGAGAAGGCGCATGAGATACTCTACATGAGCCGCGTCGAGGGCGACCTAGCCATGGTCGCCCACCAGATGGAGGAGCATCCGCCGATCCAGACATTCGCCGAGTTCAAGAAGCTGATGAAGGGGCTGCACGAGAACCAGTTCGCCGGGAACCTATTCACAATCACCTACCCCGTCGACAACGACGGGGAGATCGAGTTCAGGACGACGGAGTGCATACTCGCCAAGGTCTTCAGGGAGGTGGGTGCGGAGGACCTCGGGGACATAATGTGCTGCCAACCCGACTTCGACACGACACCCGCCTACTGCAGCCGGGTGAGCCTGAAGAGGACGAAGTCCCTCATGAAGGGGGACGCGTACTGCGACACGAAGTACTGCTGGAAGTAGGCTAGTCTTCCTCTTCCTCGTCGGCCTCGGGCTTCGGGGTCTCCTCAGCGGCCTTCTTACCGAAACCGACTATTAGGTTGATTAGCTGCTTCTGGTCGACCTCCGCGCGGCTCCTCCAATCCATGTAGAGGACGCCCTTCTCGTCCTCGCCTAGGTAGCCCTGCTGGATGTAGCGGTCGATGCTCATCTTTACGCGCCACCCTGGGAGCTTCTCCTGCAGGAGCTTCTCAACCTCGGTTCGCAGCGCCTTCCCCTGCTTCGAGATTATGTAGGCTATGGCGACGGCGAGTCCGGCGATGTCGTCGACGCGCCAACCGATCGTCTTGGCGCTCTTCTGGTCGATCCCGCCCCTCATAGTCACGTAGAAGCGGGCGTCCGCGAGCTGCGCCTGGTCGGGGTCGACGATGTTGGGGTCGTCGAGCACCCGCGTTACCTGCAGGTCCATGGGGTGGAGCTGCTTGTCGAGCACCTCTAGGACGCTCTGCCAGTCGGGGCCGAGCTCCTGGCGGAGTTCCCAGCCGCGTACGCCGGGTAGCCTGTGGTGCTGGAAGAACAGCAGGTGGACGGCGTCCTTCACCTTGCGGGCGTACCCCGCCTCGGATCTCACTCTCTTCGCCATGTTTTCCACTCCTCGTAGTCGATTAGCGTGGGTATGCTGAGCTTGGGCTGGCCCGTGTCGGGGCGGGGCGTCTTGTTGTGTATTATCTCGACCTTCTCGCCGAAGCGGTCGGACTCTATCCTCGCGTACCCGTAGGTAACCATGAAGACCGTCATGTAGCTGCGCTTCACCGTCTCCTCGTAGGATTCAGCCCCTATCCAGTCCCAGTAACCTATCCTTCCGCCCTCGCCCACCCTCTCCGCGAGCTCGAGCCAGAACGCTTCGAGCATGTCGGAGAATCCCTCGACGGGGATTATGCCCAGCTCCCTCGCCTCCTCTACGGTCGCGGTCCCGGCATCGACGAGTTGGAGCTCTGGGTTCTTCCACCTCTCGGCGAGGGGGATGAGGTCCGTCCAGTAGCCGAGGCTCCCCGCGAGGGTCTTGGCGGATAGCTGCTCCATCTGCACCATGGGGTGCCAACTCTTCAGGAAGCTGTCGGCGATGGCGGAGATGTCCATGCGCTGAATCTGCTGGTTGAGTAGGAACGGGTCCTTGTAGAGGGTCGTGCTCTGGTGCTGTATCCAGTCGTTCTGGCTCTTCAGCACCTCGCTGAGGCCTTTGATCGCCGCGGCGTCGGTGCAGAAGTCCTGTAGGCTGTTTGTCTCGGGGTAGTATCGGCGGATGACCGAGAGCATGTAGTCGATGTCGACGGCGAAGGGCTCGACGCTGCCCGCCTGCACGGCGCGGCAGAGGCCTATGACGCCCTCTAGCTCGTCCCGCTTCTTACTCAATCCTCGACCAGCCTCACTTCACTTATGTCCTCGGTTTTGTGGACCATGATGATGTGGACCTCCTTGCCCCTGAAGGTGACCTGGCTGGGGGTGATGGCCATGTACTGGTCAGCGGTGCCCTCCATCGTGCTCACGATGAACTCGGAGACGACCTCCTTGTTCTTGGGGTCCATGTGGAGGTCGAACTCGTCCACCGCCCTGAAGGGGCTGAGGACGTTCTGCTGGAGGGCGAGGAGGAAGGCCATGATTATGGTGCTCCTCTCGCCTCCGCTGTGCGTGTAGGGGTCGAGCCGCGAGAGCTGCCCGCCCTTGAAGCTGACGAATATCTCGAGGCCGGCCTCCTCGATGTCCGAGGGGTTGATGAGGCGCACCTCGCCGCGCGCCTGGAGCTTGCTCAGGAGGCTCTGGTAGCGGGCGTTGACCTCGTCGAGGAGGTTGTGGATGACGTCGCCCCACTTGCGGGTCCTCTCCTCAATCTCCGCCATGACCTGGCGCCGATCCTCCTGGACCTGGACGACCTTCTCCTGTATCTCCTTGTAGGTCTTGTTGTAGGAGTCGTACATCTCCTCGGCGTCCTCGGGGACCTGGGCGAGGCCCATGAGTATGCCGGAGGTCTTCCTGATCTCGTTGAGCACGTCGTCGCCCGTGCGCCCCGTCTCGACGCGTGGGCCCTTGATCTGTGCCTCTGCCTCGGCGTCCCTGCGCTCCGTGTTGGCGCGGTCGATCTCGGCCTTCAGCTCGTCGATGTGGCGCTTGAGGCGCCCCCGCTTGTCCTTGAGGAGGGCGAGTTGTATCCTGCCCTCGACGTGCTGGTCGGTGGTGGCGTCGATCTTGACGCGTAGGACCTCCATGTCCTCGGTGGCGCGGCCTACGGCGGCCTCGGCGTCGATCAGCTGCCTGCTGACCTGCTTGATCTTGGACTCGGCCTCACTCCTCTGCGTGATGAGTTCGCCGCTCCACCCCTCGAAGGTCTCCGTCTGAGTCTTCTCAAGCTCGTCGATGAGGTTGAAGTAGTCGTCGAGCTTCGTGGGGCCCTTCTTGAAATGCTCACGGAGGGTCTGGGCGGTGAGTTCGAGCTTCTTCCTCTGCTCACCGCTGCTGCCGAGCATCTTGTTTATGCCCTGTATGCGGTCCTTGGCGGAGTTGATGCTGAACTCGCTTACGCCGAGGGCCCTCTCGGCCTCGACGCGGCGCTCTATGAACTCCATCCATTGGCCGCG
>JAUYEB010000047.1 GCA_030691555.1 Candidatus Bathyarchaeota archaeon | reverse complement strand
CCACTACTCCCTGTACCTCATAGCGCCAATATTCGTCGCCATAATCATGGTCTACAAGCACAACCTCGGAGGCGAGCGACGCAGGCTCGCGGGGAACATGCTCCTCGTGACTATATTCTTCTCCGCCCTCCTCAGCCCCCTCAGCCCCGTCTCCGGCGTCATAAACTCAAACGACCCGATACTCTGGTACCCTCCGCCGACGGTGGTGACCGACAGGGTCAATGCGCTCCACGGGCTGATCGGTGAGGTCCCCGAGTCGGTCTCGATACTCACCCAGAACCACATCTTCCCCCACTTCAGCGACCGCATAAACGCCTACGTCATACCGGAGCTACCCGCCAGCGCAGACCAGGAGGCATACCTCAGGAACTACATAGACGAGCTGATGACCCGATCCGACTACATCCTCCTCGACCTCAGGACCTACGACGCCGCCACGGCGTACGTCTTCGAGAAGGCGCTGAGGGAAGGCTCGGGGCACAGGATAGCCCTCTACGAGGACAGCGCCGTCCTCATCACAAGGGAGGAGGGCCCCAGCATCACCATCTCCGACTCCTACCCCCGGACATACACCGTGAACAGCGGTTTATCCGTGGGAAAGGGGGCCATAACCACCGACCCCACGTCGGAGTCCACCGAGGTGGCGGAATCGACACCCGGCAGCCGGTCGGGCCACCTCGTCTTCGGCCCATACGAGTTCATGGACAGGGGCACATACACCATCACCCTCGCCCTCAAGAACCCGACGAGGTTCGAGGGATACCTCGGGACATTCGACGTCTACGACTCGGGCGATGTGATAACGAAGAGGAACGTCTACGGCTACGAGTTCGAACCCGGCGACTGGACCACAGCGAAGATAACACTCACGCTCAGACAGGCGAAGGCCGCCATCGAGTACAGGTTCGAGGCAAACGACCAGACCAGCGTCCTCATCGACTACGTGAAGGTAGAGCTGGCACAAGGACCCGCCCCGGGCGACTCGACGAGGTCGATAGACGCCCGGGACCTCACAACGGCGTCCAGCCGCGTGACCCCAGACGGGCTCATCGTCTCAAACGCCAACGGCCCACAGCCCGTAGACGCCGCCTGGTTCGGCCCCTACCTCACCCTCCCACCCGGCAACTACACGGTCACATACCAGCTGAAACCCGTGAAGCTGACCCAGGCAGCCGGTCCGACGATACTCTACGCCGACATCGCCACGGGCAACGGGAAGAAGACCCTCGCCGGAAGGTGGATCACCCTCGAGGACATGCGGGAGCTGAGGGCCGGCTGGTACTCCACAGCGTTCGACCTCCGGCTCGGGGAGGAGACGGAGCTCGAGTTCAGGGGCGGCGAGATACAGCCCGGCTGGTCCGTCTCCCTCAGCCAGATAATCGTCGAACCCGACGGGTGACGGGCGGAGAGCCACCGCGCAAGTCTTATGCGCAAAGGATCAACGACATACACGACCCAAATGCCGAGCACGAGACAGAGGGACCCGTGGGAGAGACCGGCGACAAAGCCGAACGAGTACCACAGCGTAGAGGCCCGCAGGGGCAGGGAGTTCATAGTAAGGATGACTACGGGCACAGACGTCTTCAAGGCGCTCCAGCAGTTCGCCAAGGACAAGAGGATCAGGTTCGGGAAGATCCACGCCGCCTTCATGGGAGGCTTCGCCCCCGCCAAGATGCTCATGTGGACCCCCGACACCCGCGACCGCGCCAACTGGCACAACGAGACCGCGGCCAGCTTCGACAACCTCAGCATGCTCATCAGCATGAGCGGCATGATACACACGAGGATCGTCGACGGCAAGCCCGAGCCGTTCCCCGCCATCCACTACTGCGTCGGGGGCGCCTGGGACGTACCAACCGTCGGCGGGCACCTCACCGAGGGCTCCATCGTCAGGGGAGTCGTCGAGGTCTTCGTGACCGAGATACTCGGCATAGAGGAGCTGCTGCCCTCCAACTACGACCCCTCGATAGACGGGGCGCCAGAGGAGTGGTACAGGGAAGTAAAATAGACCCCCGCCCCCGTATTTTCCTTACATATTTAGAGCATCTTTACCCATGAGAATGACATTATATTAACATAAAAAGGACAACGTTTTAAATACTTTTCATTTCACTGATGAATATAAACAACTTATATGAAATATATCAAATACAGCACGCATCCATGGTGAATATTAACCATTTAAATTTAGGAATGCCATTTCAGTGAGCTGCAGAACGGTTTCAGATGCTCCAAGGGGACACCCGAGGAGGCAAGGTGAAACAAATGCCGGAATGCGAGATCTGTGGTGAAGAAGCTGACAAGCTGATAACATGCAAATCATGCGGCGCGAAGTTCTGCGAGGACTGTGGCTCTCCGATCGAGAAGCTCTGCGAGTTCTGCGCCGAGGAAGAGGAGTTCAACGCCGAAGACGTCGAGGATGTCGAAGAGGAAGTAGAGAAGAACGTAGAGGAAGACGACAAGTAAGTCCATCGTCTCACAAGAATACCCTTTTTAAATAGATGAAAACCGTATGGGCTTCTAGTCGAACCTGTGGAGTGGGGGTTATGTCCGAGGAGAAGACGAAGTACTGTCCCTACTGCGGAGCGCAGATCGAGTACAGGTACGGCGTCTGCCCGTCCTGCGGGAAGCCTCAGCCCACGATGGAGGGAGTCGAACGGGTCCAAGCGAAGCACGTGAAAAACCCGCTGCTGGCGTTGTTCCTATCCCTCCTAGTGACCGGCATAGGGCAGATATACCTGGGTCGGGTAGGCAGAGGCCTCTTCTTCCTGGCGTCCGTCCTGCTCATGGGCATCCTCCTCGAAGGCGTCCTGACATTCGACCAGCTCATGCTCGTGGGCCTGGTCTTCTCGATCATCTCCGCCTGGGACGCCTACCGGATAGCCAACGAGATCAACCGCTCCTAGAACCACTGAGGACGCGTCCAGCCGATCAAGTTTAAGAGGAGATAGGGGATACAGAGGTTATCCCAAAATGGACAAAGTCGACGCCGTCGTCGTAGGAGCTGGAGCCGTCGGGTTGGCCATAGCCTCCGAGATCGCCGGGAAAGACCGGGACATCTTCATCCTTGAGAGGGAGTCGGCAATAGGGCAGGGGGCGAGCAGCCGAAACAGTGAGGTCATCCACGCCGGCATCTACTACGCCACCGGGACGCTGAAGGCGAAGCTCTGCGTCGAGGCGAACCCCATGCTCTACAAAATATGCGTGGAGAACAAGGTACCCCACAAGAAGCTTGGGAAGATCATTGTGGGCAACGGCGAAGACGAGGTGAAGCAGCTCGAGGGCCTCATGAGGCAGGGGGAGGCGAACGGTGTCCACGACCTCGAACTCATCGACTCGGATAAAATACACCGCCTTGAGCCCAGGGTGAGGGGGGACGCGGCGGTCCTCAGCCCGAGCACGGGCATCATGGACGCCCACGGCCTCATGGATCACTACCTGCGCAAGGCCCGGAGGCAGAGCGGCTCCGACCCCCTAGTGCTCGAAACAGAGGTCACGGGAATAACCAAGAGCAAGGACGGCTACGTCGTCGATACCGTGAGCGGGGGCGAGCCATTCAGCCTCGAGGCGAGGGTCGTGGTGAACGCGGCTGGCCTGTTCTGCGACAGGGTCGCCCAGATGGTTGGTATAGATATCGACGAGGCCCATTACCGACTCCACTGGTGCAAGGGGGACTACTTCAGCCTCGGCGGGAAGCCGCCGGCGACGATGCTCGTCTACCCCCCGCCGCTGAGGGACACTCTAGGCCTCGGCATCCACAGCGTCCCCGACCTGACCGGCCGGCTCAAGTTCGGCCCCAACGCCTACTACGTCGACAAACTCGACTACCACGTTGAGTCCCCGGTCGAGCCATTCTGGAGCGACATCGTAACCTACCTCCCCGAGATCCGTAAGGAGGATCTCCACCCCGACATGGCGGGTATAAGGGCGAAGCTCCAGGGGCCCGGCGAGAAGGCGAGGGACTTCGTCATAGCGCACGAGGAGCGTAGGGGCTACCCCGGGTTCATCGACCTGATCGGGATAGAGTCCCCCGGCCTGACCTCCTCGCCTGCGATCGCCAAGATGGTCGCGGGGATGATAGAAGACTACCTCGACTAGGTCACTTGTTAAAGTTCTGGACATGGTAGACGTACTCGTCGTTCCACGCGACTCTAATGCTCATGGACAAAGCGGTCAGCCACAGTTGTAATAAAGATTAGAATCTTTGATGCAGAAACCCCGCCCCACCCCGCGGTTGTCCTGTCCCTAATGCTTTAATATCCACGGTTAGTAATCCTAAATACGCTGGTTTAACACACCCAAACCACACCCTAGGTGCTATACCGTGAGATTCTGCGACAAGTGCGGCTCCTTCATGGAGAATACCCCGAAGGGCTACAAGTGCCAGAAGTGTGGCTTCGAGCTTAACCCCGGGGTCGTCGAAGTTGCCCGCGAGGATGAGCCCAAGGCCGAGCCGGTCTACGTCGTCAAGGGTGAGGACGAGAACGTCAAGGTGAGCCAGATCTGCCCACAGTGTGGGCACAGCGAGGCTTATCATCAGGTGCGGGTCGCCCTCGGGGAGCACGCCGGCGTGAGCAGCGACAGGTATGTGGAGCGGTTCAAGTGTGTCTCCTGCGGGCACACCTGGGTGAAGAACTAGCCCCAGTTCACCTTGACCCTGAGCGGTATACCCTGCTCCACGCTCTTCGAGACTATGCAGAAGTCCTCGAAGAGGCCGATGCACCTCTGCATCTGGCTCACGTACTCCTCGTCGACCTCGGGGGTTATCTCGACGGAGACCTCGGACACCCTCCACCTTCCCTTCTCGTTGCGTGTGGTCTTCAGCCTGGCGGTGGTCTTCATCCCCCTGACCTGCGCCCTCGCCCTCTGCAGGCAGAAGAGCAGGCTGGAGCTGAGGCAGTTGCCCATCGCCGCGGCGAGCAGCATCGAGGGGTCGGGTCCGGACCCCTCACCTACGGGGGGCTTCTCGTCCGTGACCAACTCCTTGAAACCCTCCCCGCCGAAGT
>JAUYEB010000043.1 GCA_030691555.1 Candidatus Bathyarchaeota archaeon | reverse complement strand
ACTGAATGTAAAATATGTTATGGATAATCAGATTTAAGGCTTAAAACAAAAAACGCAAAACTTCAGTCACTGGACTATCTAGCCGGTAAAAGGGAACACGTTCTCTCAAGCTAGACTGGGCTGTAGTTCCGCCCATGTACTAGAGGGGTCGACTTCCCACATGAGAGGGCGTTAGAGCCTTTTACGGTGAATTGAAAACGAATGGTGAAAAAAGCGAATGGGAG
Source organism: Candidatus Bathyarchaeota archaeon (assembly GCA_030691555.1). Lineage (GTDB taxonomy): Archaea > Thermoproteota > Bathyarchaeia > TCS64 > TCS64 > UBA8941. The sequence continues at coordinate 6,805 of JAUYEB010000043.1, read as the reverse complement.
TATGGATTATTCTAGACACCAAGTTCGTTGCGCTGACACTGCTGATAGTTTCCTTCGTTCTCTTCTATGTCTACATGAGATTGGCCAAGGGCGGGATGAAGATAAAGGCCCGCACCTTCCCAGCCGTCGCGGCCATACCCGAAGCGATCGGTAGGGCCGCGGAGATGGGAAAGCCCGTCTACTACTCGACGGGCCTAGGTCAGCAGACACTCAACAACCAGCTGAACGGTCCGCAGACGCTCGCCGGGATCAGCATCCTCGGCTACACGACCCGCCTTTGCGCGAAGAGCGGCGTGAAGATCACATACTTCACGCCCATCGCCGACTCGCTGCCTCTCGTCGAGGAGACGATGAGGACGGCCTACATGGCCGAGGGCAAGCCCGAGGAGTTCGACCCAACGACCGCTATCAATTTCCAGAACGAGCAGTCGCCCTTCCTTACCGCCTCCTTGGGCTGGATACAGAGGGAGAAGCCCGCTTCGACCTTCCTCCTAGGAGGCTTCTACTACGAGGCCGTCGTCATCGGCGAGGCCGGTAACACGATCGGCGCGATGCAGATCGGCGGCACAGCCAACACACACCAACTGCCCTTCCTAGTGGCCACGTGCGACTACACCCTCATCATGGAGGAGCTATACGCCGCCTCCGCCGAGATATCCGGCAACCCGGACGTACTCGGCAGCCTGAGGGGAGAGGACCTGCTGAAGTTCCTCGTCCTGGCCCTCCTGGGCCTCGGCTTCGTACTGGCGCTGATCAACAACACTTCGCTAATCGGAATACTGAGGTTGTGATGAAAAATGTCTCAGGTATACAAACGTGAACTCGTCTTCGTCGTGACCGGCGTAGTAGCCATAGTCATGATGCTCGACTACTTCTTCGGGAAGAACATCCCCGGCCTCTCGGGAGCGGGCGGCATAACCGGCCAGCTCCAGACCTGGGCGCTGATCATCCAGCTGATGGCCATCGGACTCGGCGCGATAAACCTCGTGCAGGTACACTACAGGCAGATCAGCCGCAAGACAAGCATGGCGATCTACAGCGCCTGGTTCATGATCTTCTTCGCGCTACTGCTGCTGCTGGGCTTATACAAGCTCTTCACGGGGGTCGAGCCCTATCCGTACACTTGGATATTCGCCAACGTGTACACGAGCCTGGGCGCGACTCTGTACGCTATCACGGGCTTCTACATCTTCTCCGCCGCCTACAGAGCCTTCAGGGCGAGGAACATCGACGCTGCAATCCTCCTAGTCGGAGGCATATTCGTTCTGCTGGCGAACGCGCCCATCGGAGCGGTCATATGGCAAGGATTCCCGTTGGTCGGTGATTGGTTCAACAACGTCGGGCAGATCCCCGGCATGAGGGCCTTCACCGTCGTGGGTGCTCTCGGGTTGCTCGCATACGGGTTTAGGGCCCTGATCGGTAAGGAGAGGGGCTTCTACTCGGAGGTGCAATGACATGAGTGGACAAGGTATCTGGGAAAAGCTTCAGAACGTCGACAAGAGAGTGTTCTACTGGATACTCTTCATCGGCCTCACCGTGCCATTCCTCCGGCCGTTGAACCTACCGATTGCCGTCACCCCCTCGACCCAGGCGTATTACGATGGACTAAAGTCCATAGAGCCCGGCGAGGTGGTGGTGCTCAGCATCAACTCGGGCGTAAGCGCCTGGGGTGACGTCCTGCCCGCAATGGTTGCCTCCGTCTACCAGGTCCACGCACAAGACGGTAAACTAATCGTCTGGAGCATAGGCTACACAGACACCGACATAACGTGGAACAAGATCAAGGAGAAGCTGCCCGAGGTCTTCAGCGACTGGGAGGAGGGCGTCGACTACGTCTACTTCGGCTACGCCCCCCCACAGGAGACCAACGTGGCCCTCCTGAGGGACAACATCAGGGCGGTCTTCACGCAGGACATCACGAAGACACCCATAGACCAGATCCCGTTGATGAAGGACATCAACGGCGCGAACAAGATCAAGTTCGTCATGTCGAGCGACACGGGCGACGCACAGATGTACTACATCAGGCAGTGGAAGAACGGCGCAGTCAACTACGAGAAGACGGGCAGCCCGCCGCTAGTAGCGGAGTTGGGCATCGCCATGAACAAGTCCGGTGACATGGTCTACTTCCTGTCCGGTGACGAGTTCGGATTGGTCGCCGGGTCCAGGGGAGCCGCCGAGCTTGAAAAACTCGTGGTCCGACCCGGAGACGCGACCATCACGATGGACGCGATCAGCGTCAGCCACGTCCTGTTGGTACTCGCGATCATACTGGCTAACGTCGGTATGCTCGCCATGAGGGGGAAGAAACAATGATAGCAAACATAGCCGTAGCATACCCGACTGATCCCCTGGCCATCGCCGGCCTGTGGACCGCACTGCTGCTGATGCTCGCCATCTACAGCTACCCGCTGTGGAAGGAGAACCCGGTATACAGGTTCGCGGAGCACACCTTCGTCGCGACGGCGCTCGCAATCGGCATAATCGTGAACCTCCAGAGTCTGATGAACACGGCCGTGACGCCGCTGCTGAAGGGGGGGTGGAACTTCCTGCTGATAATACCCATCATACTGGGCTTCTGCATGTACTTCCTGCTGGTGCCCAAGCAGAGGTGGGTCAGCAGGTACCCGATCGCCATACTTGTGGGCTCATCGCTAGGCCTGGGCATCGCGAGCACGCCGCTGCCAAGCATCGTCTCACAGATCATAAGCACGGTGAACCCGCCGACGGCTGGCACGTCGATCTGGGCAATGTTCCCCAGCTCGCCGAGGGGAGACTGGTTCAGCTTCGTCTTCGTGGCCGCGGGTTGCATCTGCGCGACGATGTACTTCCTGCTGACATACGAGCACACGGGGGCCGTCAAGCCGGTGACCATCGCGGGCAGGTACTTCATAATGCTCGCACTGGGCGCCTACTTCGGCAACACGGTGCTATTCCGTTTCAGCATGCTAGCGGAGAGGGGTCAGTACATCCTAAAGGTACTCGGCATAGTGCCACTCTAGGAAATCAGCCCCACTTTTTTCTTTTATAGCCCCCAGCGGTAGCTGGGCTTACGTTATAAGCCTAATCCGACCATATCTCCACGTTGAACCCAAAGGACCTAGGCGAGCTCCTCGCCGAGCCGAGGATCGCCCGGAGGGTGTCCGTGGAGAATCTGATGCTCGTCTCCTTAGGGCTCCGAATGTGCAGCCAGACCACGATACCGGCGGAGCTCCCCTCGGGGGAGGCGATGGGCGCAGCCATAGACGCCCGCTTCAAGCCCCAGATGGAGAGGCTGCGGGCGATCCAGGACCAGAAGATGAAGATCAAGGCGATAGGAGAGATCAGGAAGGGGATGGCCTCCGCCTTCGAGGAGGTCGTCGAGGGCTCCCCCGACTACAAGGCCCTCGCCTCTTGGGCGAAGAGGCTCGGCCTGAAGGTGAACCAGGTTGAGGTCCGCCCCACCGTCCACGAGGTCTACCTCTACCGCGAGAGGGACACGCTCAAGGAGCTCCAGAGGCTCACGCAGGAGAGGGGGAAGCTCAGGGTCGAGGCGGTGAAGAGGCCGGAGCCCTCCCGGGGGCAGCTGCAGTTCGCCTACCCTGAAGAGTTCAACGGCCCCTGGATTAGGAGGATGGGACGCCTCCTCGGGTACCCCGACTGCTGCGTCGACCGCTACGCCTCCGACAGGGAGCAGGGCATAAACGTGGAGGAGAGGGCGGCCACCCAGCTGAAGGAGCTCCAGGGGGAGCCCGACCCACACACGTACCTGGCGAGCTACTTCTTCCCCTGCACACCCACGTGCGAGAAGGCCAAGGCCAGGGGAGAGCTATACCACTCGAAGCTATCGGAAGCCCTCCCCGAGGCCGGTGAAGCCTACGAGGCGATCATCAGGGAGAACCTAGAGAGGGTGCGTAGACAGCCGGAGATCATAGGCGAGTACCTGAGCCGGATAAGGGGCGCCTAGCTCTTCCTCAGGGGTATCTCACCCTGCTTCACGGGGATGCGCTCGACCTTGAAGGTTACGGGGCGCTCCGAGTCGGGACAGCTGAAGAACTTTATCTTGTCTATGTAGTCCCAGGGCTCGGTGACGTTCCTCTCCATCGCCGAGGTCAGGGGGAGGATGGCGCTGAAGGCGGCGAGGCAGACGCTGTCCGTCTCCTCGAGTACTAGCCTCCCCGGGTTGCTGGTGATGGTGATCTTGTCACCGACCTTGTATATCTTGCAGGGCCCCTTGACGTGTGGTGGATTCCCGTCTATGCTCTTGGGGTCCTGAACGTCGACGACCGTGAAGACTACCTTGTACATGCGGCTCAGTTCTCCCGTGGTCTCGATGGGTAAAAGGGTTAGCTTCCCCTGCTGACGCCCCAGAAGTGGCGGACGTCGACGTCCTCTGGGCTGTCGGTGCCGTGTGTGCCCTTGCCCGTAGCGGGATCTATGTGGGTGCCGTGGTCGGGGGTGAATGCCACCGCCCTGTTCACCGAGGCGTACCTCTCGTTGAACGCCGCCGCGAGTGTCTCGAAGCTCTTCAGGTGCCTCATAAACGCCTCAAGCGCCCTAGGGTCCCTCGGCGTCGAGCCGTGCATGAGGTCGTCGTACTCCTGGTGGTAGGCGAGTATGAGGTCGTAGTCCTTCGCCTTCAGGATGTCGAGGACCCGCGCCTCGACCTGCGGGTCGTACTCCTCCGTGTAATAGTTCTATCTTCCGGTTCCTGAAGACGAGGTCGATGCTGCTTCCCTTGACGGCGACGATTGCGACCCTCTTCTTCTCTCGGGCGAGTGCGTCGAATAGGGTGTCGACGCTGAGGACGGGTTTCTCGTACTTTGTTATTCCGTGTACCTCGGGTTGGGCGCCGGTGAACATGCTGCTGAAGCAGACGGGGGTCCACGTCGGTATGACCGACTTCGTCTCCACCTCCAGGGGCGCCATCCTCTTTACGCCCGAGAAGAGCTTCTTGTAGTCTCGGTAGAGCCCCTCACCGATCGCGTCGGGTGCGTAGATGAGGGCCTTCTCGATCTTTCCACCCTTGAGTTTCTTCGCCGCCTCTTCGAGAACCGAATCGACGGGCTTCGCCCCCGAGTCCCTCGGCGGCTTGACCCCGAAAAGCGAACACACGGTCGGGGTCACCGAAGCGATGCTTGACATGGCTCCAGTTGGGGTTCAAAGGTAAAAACGGTTGCTTGTAAAGTTAAAAAAGGGTTTACGCGGGCTCGATGAGGTAGACTATGCTCAGGGTCACGCTCACACTGAGGTTACCCTGGAGCACCGGCGTCGTCGCCTTGCCCGAGCTGGAAGCCACGTCGTAGCTCCTGTACTCCATCATCGGGTAGTAGGAGCTCTCGGTCACGCTCTGGACCCCCGCGATCTTTATCCCCAGTCCGCTGGTGATGACGTCGCTCTTCGCCTTGGCGTCGCTGATTGCGGCGGTGTAAGCCTGGAGCTTCATGGCCGCGGCGGTCTGGTCGCTGATCCCGAAGCTTATCGAGTCGACCCTGTTGGCGCCCGCGCTGGCCGCGGCGTCGATGGCGGGGCCGACCTTCGTCAGGTCGGTGATCTTCACCTGCAGTATGTTGGTGACCTGGTATCCCACGACCTCCCTGATGTCCCAGTTGTAGTTGGGGGTCACGCCGTAGCTGGTGGTCTGCATGTCCTCGTCCGTGAAGCCGAGCTGCTTGAGGGCGTCGATGACGGCGGTCATCGCGGCCGCGTTGTCCTCGATGGCCCTGCTGGCGAGCCTATCCTCGGTGTAGACGCCGAGGTAGACGGTCGCCTTGTCGGCCTTCACGTAGACGACGCCTGTGCCAGATATGCTGAGGGTCTTGAGTGCCGTGCCCGCGTCGGTTGTTGCCCCGGTTGTGAACCCCGTGGCCCCGAGGGCTGGGGGGACGCCGGTTGGGAACCTGAACTCGCTGCCGGCCACCATGCCGGGCTTGTAGGCGATTACCATCCCAGCCAGCAGTATGGACGCACATACGGCTAGGACGGAGACTGCTTGACGTGTCTTCTCCATGTTTATTACCGGTAGGAGGTGGAGGCGGCGGGCTATTATACCCATAGTTTAGAACGAGTGTACGAAAGGTTAGAACAGGCTGCCGGTGGTCAGACCTTGAACGGGGGGATGTGCCACTCCCTCCCCCTCGGCGTGGTCACGTACTCCGGCCACGGCAGGTCGATCGGGGGCTCCATGTCGGGTGGAAGAAGCGGCTTCTCGATGTACCTACTCGTCTTCTCCCTCCACTCGTCCTTGCAGGTCCTCAGCCTCGCCGGTTCCGTCACCAGATCGAGCATGGTGCCGCTGATTGCCTTCCCCGCGGTGTAAATGCTCTTGTCGATTACACCCTTCATCCCACAGAGGGCGTAGCGCGTCCACGACGGCATCCGGACGCCCGGTACGCTGACGCTGGGTACGTAGACCTGTATCCAGACCGTCGGGCAGTGCCAGGTGAACTCGACGTAGTCGTCGCTCCCGTGGTGTGTCTGGTAGTTGGGGATGGGCTTCCTCCACATCTTCTCCCACTCGTCGGGGGGTGTGAGCTTCTCGTTGTACGGCTCCTGCGGCGCCTTGTACCCGAGCTTCCTCACAATCTCCCGCGCCTTCTCCTTGTCGTCCTCCGAGAACTTGGGTGCACCGATAAGTTCGAGGTTCTCGTAGGCGAGGTCGGCGAGCGCCTTGTTGAAGAGCCCCGTGCGCGTCTTCGCCACCCACTTTATCCCGAGCCTGCACCCGGTCATCTTCGCGACCGACTCGGCGTTGTTCAGCAGTACCTTGTAGATCTGCTCCTGCTGGACGAGGCTGGGGCTCCTGAAGGCGTAGGTGATGACGCCG
>JAUYEB010000183.1 GCA_030691555.1 Candidatus Bathyarchaeota archaeon | reverse complement strand
TCGATGGGCGGCTGCTACTACTCGGGGCGCCTCGCCGTCCTCGAGCACCTCACCAAGATTCGCCGACAGGCCAAGGTCTTCATCTTCCGAGAGGCCTACCCCGACTACATCCTCCCCGTCGGCGTCTGGCAGGTCAGGGAGAACTGCAGGAACGCGATGAAGCAGACGCCCCGCCTCTTCCCCTCCATGGACGACGCCCTCAAGCACGTCATGGGCAGGCTCACCATCCCCCTCCAGAGGTGGATAGAGTCTGGCCCCCTCCTCCGGCGCACACTCACGCAGAGGAAGCTAACCGAGTACGCGTGACACAGCCGCGGCGATCGACCCACCACTCTCACGGCATAACCCACTACTACTCACAGGGAACTCACGAAGGAGAAGCTAGGCGCGTCTGGGGAATCACCGAGTCGGGGATGGCTAACCGCTCCTGCCCGTGTGTTTTTAAATCCCCCGGCGAGCCGTAATGTAGGCTAGTGAGACCTTTGAACCCCGAAGAGGCAGCATCCCGGCTAAACGAGAACGAGAGGAAGCTCCTGGTCGCCCTAAGGGGCGGCGGGGCGTCCTCCACCGTCGCGCTCAGCCAGGCCACGGGCCTCGGCAGGGACGCCGTCGAGAAGGCCTCCGCGTGGGCGGAGACCAAGGGCGTCGTCAGCTTCAGGGAGGAGGTCTCGCGGTTCTTCAAGCTCACGGACGAGGGGAAGAAGTACGCCGACGAGGGGCTGCCCGAGAAGCAGCTCATAGAGGCCGCGGTGGGCGGCGACAACGAGCTCTCTCACCTCAAGGGGGACATCCCCGCCATCAACAGTGCCCTCGTCTGGGTCCGCAGCAACGGCTGGGCAACCATCAAGGGCGGGAAGGTCGAGCCCACACCCGATGGCGCCAAGGCCGCCAAACGCGAGACCGTCGACGAGAAGATACTCAAGCGCCTCGCCCAGGGTGCAGTCCCAGATGGCAAGCTCGGCGCGGAGCTAGCCGCTCGAATCCCGATCCTGACAAAGCGTGGGCTCGTCGAGGTCAAGGAGGAGACGGAGCGATTCGTCGAGCTCACCCCCTTCGGCTTCGAGGCCCTGCCCTTCGTGGAGGCCATCGCCTCGAAGCCCGTGATCACACAGATCACCCCCGAGGTGCTCCAGGCGGGCACTTGGCGAGACGCCATAATCCAGCACTACGACGTTAACCTCCCCGTCCCCAGCCTCACACCGGGCAAGCGCCACTTCATCAGCCAGATAATCGACTACATCCGCCGATTCTGGGTCGAGCTCGGATTCAAGGAGATGAAGGGCAACTACCTCGAACTCAGCTTCTGGAACTTCGACGCCCTCTACCAGCCACAGGACCACCCCGCGAGGGACCTCGCCGACACCTTCTACATGAAGGTCCCCTACCAGGGCAGACTCCCCGACAGGGAGCTGGTCATGCAGGTGAAGGAGACCCACGAGTGCGGCTGGACCACCGGCTCCACCGGCTGGCAGTACAAGTGGAGCCCCGAGTTCGCCCGCCGCTGCGTCCTGCGCACACACACCACGAGCCTCAGCGTCCTCCAGCTCAGCAAGCTCAAGGCCGAGGACCTCCCCGGGAAGTTCTTCAGCGTCGGCCGAGTCTTCCGGAACGAGGCGATAGACTGGAACCACCTCGCCGAGTTCTACCAGACCGACGGCATAGTCGTCGGCGAGGACGTCACCTTCCGCGACATGCAGGGCTACCTCAAGGCCTACCTTGAGGGGCTGGGGCTGAAGAAGTTCAGGTTCCGCCCCGGCTACTTCCCCTACACGGAGATGAGCATGGAGGCCGAGGTCTGGATAGAGGAGCGCGGCGGCTGGATGGAGCTCTTCGGCGCGGGGATGTTCCGCCCCGAGGTCGTCAAGCCCCTCCTCGGCGTCGACGTCCCCGTCCTCGCCTGGGGCCCCGGCTTCGACCGTCTCGTCATGCAGAGCTACCACGTCAACACGATCAAGGAGCTGTACGGCAACGACATAGGGCTTCTCCGCAAGGCGAAGCTCTGGACGAGGTGACTTGGATGCCGGTAATTAACGTCAACTTGGCCGACCTCCAAGAGGTGCTTGGCAGGAAGGTCCCCATAGAGGAGCTTCAGGAGAGGCTGCCAATGATGGGAACCAGCTGGGAGGGGCCACACGAGGACGGCTTCGCCCTCGAGGTCTTCCCCAACCGCCCCGACCTGATGAGCACCGAGGGCCTCGCACGCGCCTACGCGAGCTTCACCGGGGAGAAGCCAGGCCCACGCACCTACAAGGTCAAGGACTCCAACTACGTCGCCGTCGTCGACGAGAAGACCCAGAAGGTACGCCCATACTTCGTCTGCGCCGTCGCCAAGGGCGTCGACTTCAGCGACTCCCTCATCCGCAGCATAATCCAGCTGCAGGAGAAGCTCCACATCACCCACGGCAGGAAGAGGCGCAAGGTCGCCATCGGGCTCCACAACCTCAAGCCCATCCAGTTCCCCGTCACCTACACGACCAAGCCACCCGAGTTCAAGTTCAGGCCGCTCGGGGAGCGCTTCGACAAGGACCTCCACTGGATGCTCACCGAGATGCCGAAGGGCGCCGAGTACGCCTGGATACTCGAGGGCGCCGAGGAGTACCCCATGATCCTCGACGCCAAGGGGATGGTCCTATCCATGCCCCCAATCATAAACGGCGAGTACACGCGCATCGACGAGGCGACCCGGGACATTTTCATTGACATCACGGGCACCGACATGAAGGCGATCACCGAGGCACTGAACATCATCTGCACCACCTTCGCCGACAGGGGCGCCGAGATATACTCGGTCGAGGTCATGTACCCCGACAGGGCGATCAAGACCCCCGACCTCAGCCCCCGCAAGTGGAGGCTCAGCAACCACTACGTCAACAAGACACTCGGAATCAAGCTCGGCCACGCCGAGACGGCGATGCTCCTCGGCAAGATGGGGCACGGCGCCGAGGTCTCGGGCGACG
>JAUYEB010000311.1 GCA_030691555.1 Candidatus Bathyarchaeota archaeon | reverse complement strand
GGGATGCTGAGCGTCAACGGCTACACGGGCGCGGTCTGGTACCACACCTGGCACGGAGCCTTCATCGGGGAGCGGGAGCTTCTCGGCTAACCGAAGACTCACCCGACTTCGGCTGATCAATCAGAGAGTCTAAGCCCGTACGGCTTCAGTCGATTGAAGTCTTGGTCGGCGGTCTCGAGACGGAGACCGTTCGCCATCGCCGTCGCCGCGATGAGCAGGTCGGCGTCGGGCAGCTGTTCCCCCTTCTTCTTAACGCCGTCATAAAGTTCACAGTAGGTTAGTATGACGTCGTTTGACAAGTTGAAGACCGGGTAGGTCTGCTCTATCAGCTCCTTTATCTCGGCCCTCTTCTCGGCCTTCACCCCGCGCAGTATCTCGACCAGGGTCATGGCGGAGATGGCGCCGGGGGTGGCTCTACCGTCCCTTATGCGGTCTATGACGGCGCTCGTGTCGAGTAGGTTCATTTCAGTCTCAGGTTCTCCCTGAACTCCTTCGCGTTCTCGGCGATCTCCTTGAGTTCCTTGTCACTGAGTAGCTCGCGGAGTCGTCTTAGGGCCCTCTCCTTCTTCGCCTCCTCGGCGGCGGCGTAGAGGTCGAGGAGGTATGCTCCCCACTCCTTGTCGCCCTTGGCCTTCTCGAGAGTCGCCTTGACCTCCACGGGGACCGAGATGGTCTGGTACCTGCTCAACGACGTCACTATATAGTTATATAACTATATCTTTAAAAACATGGCGGATTGCCAGTCCGCCTCCTATAAGAATCAGAAAGGCGAAACTGTCTTCTAAGCGATCGCCCCTCAGATAAGGCGTGATTTAGATGATCTACGAGTGGAGAGTCTACGAGGCCTACCCGGGTAGGATGGACGCGCTCAACGAGCGCTTCGCCAAGATCACTCTGAAGTACTTCGAGAAGCACGGCATCAAGGTCGTGGGGTTCTGGACCGCGATCGTCGGGACGAGCAACGTCCTCTATTACATGCTCGCCTTCGAGGACCTCGCCCACAGGGAGAAGGCGTGGGGCTCGTTCCAAGCGGACCCGGGCTGGGCCAAGGCTAGGAGGGAGACGGAGGAGAAGGCCGGTGGACCCCTCACCGAGAGGATAGTGAACATGATCCTCAAGCCGACGGACTACTCTCCGATGAAGTAGCCCATAAAACGGGGGTGAGTTCATCGTTCAAAATAATGAACGTATGTTCAATATTTTACCACGTAGAGGATCGTAAACATGATCCTGAAGCCGAACTACTCCCCAATGAGGTAGCCCATATAACGACTTTCCTCAATACGTCTCCACCGCTACTCCCTTGATGCCCTTGAAGTGCCTCAGGTTCCGCGTGACAACCGCCTCCCCGTTGACACGGGCTATCCCGGCGATCATCGCGTCCTCCGGGTCCAACACGACCCCTTCCCGCCGCTTCTCGCCGTAGACCACGCCCGCCTCCGCAGCCGCCACATGATCCAAGGCGAGCTGCGGCAACGACCCAATCACGCCGATGATCCTCTCCAACTCCTCCCCCGGCCTAATCGTCAACGATAAACCCACGTAGAGTTCGAACACCGTCGGGGCACCGACCCAGACGGCAAGACCTTTCTTTTCGAACTCGGCCGCCTTCGCCACGGCAGCGGGGACCCCGGCCATCAGGTCGATGATAAAGGAGGTGTCAGCGAGCATGCTCCCTTACCCTCTCCGCCATCGAGACGACGCGGGTCGCGCTGGCGGCGCGTAGCTCCGCGACGGCCCCTCGGAGAGCCTCGGCATCCTCCTCGTTGAGGACACCGGCGAGCTCCATGAGTGAGCTCTTACCCGTGAGCCTATTCACGACGTCTGTGAAGCTCTCGTTCGCGCCCTTCAACGCCGCGAGGCGCGCATAGGCTTCATCCGAGATGGAGATGTTCTTCGAACCCAAGACCCATCTGTGTGTGTATGTGTGTGTGGATTAATAGGCGTTTCCACACTCCCATTGCTCAGAGGGAGGATAAAAAAAGACTAGGTGAAGCTGGGCACTACCTCGTCGGCGAACAGCTCCGCTTCCTTCTTGAAGTCGTCCCCCATGAAGCGGACTATGAAGAGGCTCACCCCAGCGTCGACGTATCGCCCTATCTGTTCCGCTACCTGCTCCGGGGTCCCGGCGAGCGGCGGGCGCCTGTCGCCCCCCGCGGCCCCGTATCGGGACTGCATGCTCGCCGTGTAGCTCTTGATGCTCATCTCCGCCCCCGCGGCGTCCCTCCCGATGAGGCAGTAGGCGGCCCAGGACCTCCTTATCTCCCGGGGGTCCCTCCCCGCCTTCCCGCAGTGGGCGTCGAGGGCGTCGTTCTTCGCCCTGAAGTCCTCGGGCTTCCCCGTCCAGGCGGCGAAGTTGCTCATGTCGGCGTGGCGCGCCACGGTGCGGAGGGTGAGCTGCTCCCCGCCCCCCTCGATCAGTAACGGGGGATGTGGCCTCTGCTCCGGCTTGGGCGCGTTCCACGCCTTCTCGACGCGGTAGTACCTGCCCTCGAAGCTCGGCGCCTCCTCCGTCCACATCCTCTTTATGATC
>JAUYEB010000310.1 GCA_030691555.1 Candidatus Bathyarchaeota archaeon | reverse complement strand
TATTGTCCCCGTCTCCGTTTGGCGATGTAGAACATGGCCACTGTCGCTCCCCCTAACGCGGCGGCTAACACCAACACCGTCGAGTTAGGCCAGGAAGGCTCGGTCAGCTAGGCTGCCGAGTTGACGGACGAGACGTAGATCGTGGAGTCTATGATCCTCTGCCTCGAGGCCCTGCCGTTACCGACGTAGTCCTGATTTACGACCTTGTAGGATGTTACGAGGTTTCCGCCGTACTCGGGGGCGTTCCTAACCGCCTCCAGGGGGTCCTGTGTCCTGACGAGCGTTAGGTCGACGGGGAGCCAGCCCCAGGGGGGTACGTAGACCATCACCCAGCCGTGCCAACCCACCGCGGCCTCGTCTATCCGGAGATGCCCGTCCCACACCGTCTCCTTGTTCTCGATGCCCTTGTCGAAGACAACTCCCACCTCCAGGTAGGATGGGATGTCCAGGCTCCTCAGCATGGCTATCAGGAGGATCGACTGGTCGTCGCAGTCGCCCTTCCGTTCCTCGAAGGTCTCGCCGGCGAACCTCGGCACCTCGTAGTTGTCGTAGGTGATGTTCGCGTTCAGCCACTTGATGAGCCGGATCACCTTCCCGAGGACGGCTGGCTCATTACGCGTGAGGCCCGCCGCCAACTCGGCGATTCTCGTGTCGTTGGCGGGGAACGTGTTCGAGGACGACGTGTACTCTGCTACGAGGTTGGGCGGTATATCTGACCGTGAGCCCGCCTTCGAGGGGTCAATCTGTGGCTTCGGCTTGTCCCGGGACTCTATCTCGTAGACGACGGTGTAGTTGTATTTGGCCCCCGGTGGCACGGTCATCGGTATTCCGGGACCGACCATCCGGTTCCCATCCTCGTCGCTGTACTCCTGGCCGAGGGGGGGTGCTGCGGACGTGATCTTCACCACCTGCCACTGGTTCTGGATGAAGAGTGGGATCGCGACGTCCTCCCTGTTCAGTGCTACGGGCTCGGACCCCTTGTTCTCGAAGGTGAAGTTCATGGTGAACCTGTACTGGGGCACAGCGTAGGCCGGGGCGATCTGGGTGAGGAGGACGAGGATGATGAGAAGCGGCGCGAGGCGGCGGGTTCTCAAAGCCTTGGCTCCGTTGTGCTTAGGTCTTACCCATCGCCCCGGATCTGTAGGCCCCCACGGATCTGGCGATCTCCTCAGTCTCCTTCTGGTGCGAGGCCAGCGCACACGCCGTCGCGTGACCCGAATTGAGGAGATCGCTCTCACGTAGCCTGCTGAACAGGGGGCTCGATAGCCCCTCCCTCAGTGTCGATTTTGAGAGGTTGTGCGTGGCGAGGTTGGAGACGGGGCAGGGCGTCAGGTCGCCCGTGGGAGTCACGTGGGCGAACCCCCTTCCGGCGGAGACGCAACCACCAAAGAACGCCTCGTCGGCCGGGGAGTGGATGATGTAGATGGGCTTACGGCCCCTGTAATCGAGTATGCGCCTCCTGAAGGTCCCCTGCTCCTCGCGGGACAACGTCAGATCGGCGTCCCCCGGGGGCGTCTCGCCGATGTCTGTGAGGAACTCCGATAGGCCGGGGCAGCTTCTACCCAGGGCGTCGGCGATGGACGGCGTGTCGGGTATGTACTCGATGAAGACCCCGAGCCTCACCCCGAGATCGGTGACGGCGTCGACGTTGGCCTCATCCATCCAGTAGCTGAGGTTGCGCTTGGTGACCGTGACCGAGACCCCCGTGAAGACCCCGGCCTTCAAAAGCCGCCCAATCGTCGCCATCGCCTTGTCGTACACGCCCTCCCCGCGGCGAGCGTCGGTGACGGACCTCCCGCCCTCGAGGCTCACGACCACCCCGATGTTCGTCGACCTCCCCAGCTTGGCGAAGTCGGCCTCCGTGATGGAGGTCCCGTTGCTAACAATCACGAAGAAGCGATCCTTGAACTCCTGACACAGGTCGACGAGGTCGGGGAACATGAAGGGCTCGCCGCCCGCCACTATGAAGCCGAGGACGCCAAGCTCCCTCGCCTGGGAGAAGACCCTTCGCCACTGGTCTCTGTCCAGTTGAGCCGACGTCGTCGAGCCGTTGACCGTGCCGTTTGCAGAGGCATAGCAGCCTGTGCACCTCAGGTTGCACCTCGAGGTGATGCTCATTATCATGAAGGGGGGCACGACTAGACCGTTCTTCTTGGACTCTGCGCGGAGTCGTCTCGTGTCTTGGTAGACCCTGCGGAATCGGGTGAAGGTACGTAGGTAGCGGGGGTTACGTATGATCCATGGCAGGAACGCCCGGGTCATGTTGGTGTCCAGCCCGTCGAGGAACCCGCGTATCTTTAAAGCCCGTGAAGCCACCGCGTCGCCTGAGTTCAGCGACCTCCGCCTCGTTTCCGGCGGCTCCGTCTTAACAGGTTCGTGAGTCAACATTCGGATGTCTCCCTCGATTAAGTCTTGATAGAACCTCTTCTCAAAGCTCAATTCGGGATAAAATGTGTCTGAATATGGCGAGGACGCGGTCCGCTGCACTCTATTTTCGTAGGCCCATTAGACCTGTAGACGGTGGCCTTATCGAAGGCTATTTCCATAACGGACACCATGAGATATGTCTTGATTAGATATATTTATAGTTAACTTATTTTCCCGAGTGCCTCGTGTTGTTGGTTCTAAATGCGTTGTGGATCGTGATAGTTTTCTTTACTGGGCGTAGACTCCCGGTTTTTTCTCTCTCAACAGAATCCCAACGATTAGTATCGACGCGGACAGGGTTATGCCGCTGACCCCCAGCACCGGGAACCCGACCATCTGGGCCACCCACCCGGCCGCGATGGGGGTCACGACGCTGAACAAACCTATTATCAGATCCGTGATCCCCAGGAGGCGACCGCGGACGCTGGGTAAGGTCAGGTCACCGATGATCGATGTTGCGGAGATGTTGATGGCGCTCCACCCGAGCCCTATCAGGAAGGAGCCCAGCGTGATGATCCAATACGTCGACGCAGTGGCCGCGATCAGGGCCCCCGGGCCGATGAGGAGAGCGCCAAGGATCAGAACTATTTTCCTGCCATACCTGTCCGCCAGCTTGCCCCATATTATGGATAGCCCGAACATGCCGAGGATGTGGATCGCGACCGAGAGCGTGATGAATGTCAGGTCGTAATCGAGGCGCTTCAGAACCACGGATAGGAGCGAAGTAATCATGATCATGATTGCCGCACCTGACAGGGTGAGGCTGGTAATCGCGATCGCTATTGGGGAGCGCCTCAGCAGGGAGGCAACCTCGACGCGGCGATTCTCCTCCGAGGGTGGCTTCGAACCGTTATCCAGCCCCTCTTCAGGGTAATACTCCTTCAGGTTCTTCGCGATCTTCAGCGTATCAGGCCTGGTTAAGATGACGAATAGCGCGGCAACGGCCGCCATCACGGGCACGGCCAGCCAAGGTAGCGTCAGGGAGTCGAGGCCGTTGGCAGCGGCGTAGCTACCCGTAACGTTGACGATCAAGGGGGCGACCAAGGTCCCAAGGATGCTCCCAGCCAGAACGTAGCTCAGGCCCTCGGCCTTGCGGTGGACCGGGTACATGTCGATCGCCGCGACCCGGATCTGGTTCGTCGCCCCCTGGCCGATCCCCGCCAACGCGAGGGCCACGATGAATAGCGGGAACGAGCCGGATACGATGGCGTAGAAGGTCAGGAAAGCCGCAGCACCCCCTAGTATCAGGCCGGCCGTTAGGACAGGTCGCCTCCCCCGGGAGTCGGCGATGTGCCCAGAGGGGTACGACGCCACGGCCGAGGCTATCCCCACGATGCTCAGGGGTAAACCTACCAGAACCAGGGAGCCCGTGAACCTAAACACGATGATCCCCGCCAGGGAGGGTATCAACTGGGAGCTGGAGCTCATGAGCGCCTGGGCTATCATGAGGAGGATGGTGTTCTTCTTTATCACTGCGGGTAGGGCGGTGTTGTCTTTCTTCATCGTATCATCTCCTACATGTTGGGGAAAAATGGGGGTTATGTGACGGTCTAGTAGGCCTTTTTGCGGAATCTCCTGAGGAGCGCCGAGTTCCCGACCACCGAGACTGAGCTCAGGGACATCGCCGCGGCGGAGAGCATGGGGTTGAGGAGCCCGAAGGCGGCCACTGGGACGAGCGCTGTGTTGTAGACGAGGGAGAGGAACAGGTTCTGCCTGATCTTGCTCATGGTCGCCCTGCTAAGGTCTATGGCGGTGGCGACGTCCCTGACGTCGTTCTTGACCAGCACGATGCCTCCGGTCTCCTTCGCGACGTCGGTGCCGCCTCCTATGGCGATGCCTATGTCGGCCTGGGCGAGGGCGGGCGCGTCGTTTATGCCGTCTCCCACCATCGCGACGACCTTGCCTTCGGCCTGAAGCCGCTTGACCTCCTCGATCTTCCCCTCGGGGAGGACGCCCGCGATGACGTCGTCGATACCGAGGGTCTTGGCGACGTTCCTCGCGGTGCGCTCGTTGTCACCCGTCAGCATGATGACGTTTATGCCCATCTCCTTGAGCCGTTTCACCGCCGCTGCGGCCGTCTCTTTCACTGTGTCCGCGACGGCGATGATGCCGACGACCTTGCCGTCCGCGGCCACCATCATCGTGGTCTTGCCCTGCTCTTCGAGGGAGGTTATCGTTGTTTCGTGGGCTCCGCCCTTTATCCCGGCCTCCTGGGCTAGCTTCAGGTTGCCTACCAGTATCTCGGCTCCCCGGATTCTCGCCTTTACGCCCTTCCCCGCGACGGTGTTGAAGTCTGTGGCCTCCGGCATCTTAAGGCCGCGTTCTTTGGCTGCCCTCACGATTGCCTGAGCGATCGGGTGATCCGAGCCGTACTCTATGGCGGCGGCGATGCCCAGGACGTCGTCGGCGGTCTTTCCCCCATCGGCCATGGGGACGATGTCGGTGACGTTCGGCTCCCCCTTCGTCAGGGTCCCCGTCTTGTCGAACACGACCGTGGTGAGCTTCTGGGCCCGCTCAAGGACCTCCCCGTTTCTTATCAGGATGCCATACTCTGCGCCCTTGCCGACCCCGACCATCAGGGCGGCGGGGGTCGCTATCCCGATGGCGCAGGGGCAGGCGACTATGAGGACGGCTATGAATGACAACAGGCCGACCGTGAAGTTGCCCGCCAGGTTCCACGCCACGAAGGCGATGATCGAGGTTATGATTATCCCCGGGACGAAGAGGGCGGCGACCCTGTCGACGATCTTCTGGATGGGGGCGGAGGACGACTGCGCCTCCTCTACCATCTTCGCGATCTGCGCCAGGGTCGTGTCCGCGCCCACCTTCGTCGCCTTGAACCTGAGGAGCCCGTTCTTGTTTATCGTGGCGCCTATCACCACGTCCCCCGTCTTCTTCTCGATGGGTAGGCTCTCGCCGGTTATCATCGACTCGTCGACCGATGAGCTTCCCTCGATGACCTCGCCGTCCGTGGCGATCTTCTCCCCCGGACGAACTATGATGATCTCGCCGACCTCGAGGGTCTCGGCCGGGACCTCGCACTCGACGCCGTCCCGGATGACCCTCGCGGTCGTCGGCGCCAAGTCGAGGAGCCTCCTCACGGCGGCCGCGCTCCTCTTCTTGATGAAGTCCTCCATGTACTTCCCGAGGAGCACGAAGGCGATGATGACAGCGGAGACCTCGAAGTAGACGTCCCTCTCGGCCACGGGCAAGAGTTTGGGAAACAACAGGACGGTTAGACTGTAGAAATACGCGGTCAACGTGCCGATCGCGATGAGCAGGTCCATGTTTGCGACCCTGTTCTTGAGGGCGTGGTATGAGCCGACGTAGAACGTCCACCCGCCGATGAACTGGACGGGTGTGGTGATCAGGAAGAGCCACCAGCCCCATGTAAACCACGGCAGCTGCGGGATGGGCGCCCACGTCAGTATCGTGGCTCCCGCTGCTAGGGCGAGGAACGCCCCTGCCCTAAGAATCGCGAGGATGACAACCCCGGACATGGCTACAGCCACCCTCCTCTTCATGCGCTTCAGCTCCTCCTCGGGGGCTAGGAAGGTCCGTTTGCACTCCTCGCTGCAGAAGTAGTAGGTCTTCCCCCCCTGCTCCACCTTGAACGCGGCGTGCTCTTCGTCTACATACATGCCACAGATAGGGTCTCTCGCCACAGTCACTCACTTCGAGTTATTTTACGCAATTTAAGGACGGGGGAGCCCTATATAAATATATCATAATAAGATATATCATATTCAGGCAGTCCGCGCCTTTCCGTATGTAAAGCGTAGGAAAGCATAAAACAAAAGCTTTACGGAGAAATCCACCGCGAAGCAAGAAAGCTAGATCCGATCACCCTGATTCATTCTTGAAATCCCCACGAAGGAGATTATCAAGTATAGACCGGCTCCGACCAGAATGGTGGCGTTGAACCCGGCGAGCATGGCTAACGAAGCGGCTAGACTGGAGCCTAACAGCGAGAAGAGCCCATTTACCCCCCACATCCAGGCAACGTCGCGGCCATGATACTCCTGATCCATTATGGCTATGCCCGCCGAAAATGGGATACCTAGCAAGAGCCCCGCGGGCCCGAGAAGGAGAAAAGCGGAAGCCAGCCTGTAGACTAGGTCGAGCCCGAGGAGAGAATCGAAGATCAAGGGCAGGGTGATCGTGTAGAGTATCATCGACACCCCGATGAGCAGTGCGGCTTTGAATGCGACGCCCTTGGGTGAGCCGTATCTCTTACTCAGCAAACCACCGACGCCCATCCAGAGTAGTAACCCGAAGAGGACCGTCGAGATGGCGATGGTGGGTGGTCCGAGGAAGAGCATGAACTTCTGTATGACCGGCGCCTCGAACAGCATGAAACCGACGCCGATGGTCGCGAAGTATAGGACCATGAAGAGCGAGGGCTTCCGACTCGATTTCTCCCTCGGAACATCCGGCGACGCCTCCTTCCCCCTCCCAAAGACCACATACGCGGTCAACCCGGCGAAGGCCAAGATCGTTGATACGGTCAGGAGCTGTGAGAGCGTATCCGGGAGACCCAAGTCGAACTTGTAGAAGAAGGGCCTGTCGTCGACGGGTGGGAGCAGGTCAAAGCTGGCACGGGCCCCCGCGGACACCAGATCAGCCACGCTGGTCCCTTCCTCCAGTGCGAGTAGGTTAGGGTCGAGGCGAGACCTCTCCGTCCCGTTTATGTACGGGAAGTAGATCGGCATCATGTTAAGCTCGTCTGACTTCGCCAGCATGGAGGCCGACTCTTCTTGGCTGAATGGGGTCTTTTTCACGACGACGACCGGAAAAGCCGGGTGATCATGCCCCTCTGTCGCGACTATTTGTCTGAGCGTCTGTTTGGCCGTGGAGGCCCCTCCGTTTGCCTCGATGGTCGTGGTCACGAGCTTGTACACCTCAGCGGGGTCGTGGGCGACCACGACGAGTAGGCCGTCGTCCTTCAGGTGGCCTAGGTAGTCCCTCATCGACTCCACGGTGAACAGGTAGTTCTCGGCCATGGAGTTCTCGAAGGTTCCCTGGAGGGTTTTCGTGATGGGTATGTTGAGCACGATGGCGTCGTAGCTCTGTCTCGTGCGCCTTAGGTAGTTCCTCCCCTCGTCCACGTGGACCTGGACGTTGTCGAAGCGCGTGTATATCCCGCCGTTATAATCGGAGTACTCATTCACGATGTCTACCATGTCCCCGTTGATCTCCACGGCGTGTATGTTGGTGACGTTGAACAGAAGCCCGGTGAGGACATCGATGCCTCCCCCGGGGCCGATGATGAGCACATCCTCCTTGCCCGAGAAATAGTAGGGGAAGGCGGCGGTCGTGTTCCTCAGCTGGCCGACGGCGTCCGAAACGTTGGAGACATCGCCGCTGAACCGGTACATGAAAGAGCCCGCGCCGCCGTCTATGAATATCAGCTTGTAGTCGGGTATCGCCTTCAAGTCGACGAGGTCAGTTCGACCAAAAGGGCTCCACCTCGACTCCGTTATACTGGCGCCGTACTTCGGATCGTTAAGGAAGCTGTAGAGTTCCTTCCCCTGGCCCGCGTTCATCTTTATGTTCGTGTTGAAGACCGATGGCGACAATAGAATGGCTACTAGGGCGAAGACGAGCGCCACGTTTACTCCTATGAGTTTCTTAGATCTGGAGGCGAGCGTTGTGAACACCAACGCCGACGCTAGGACGAGGCTCACCATCAGGATGGAACCGAAGGGATCGACTTTCTCAAGCAAGGTTATGATCAAAATCGAGCCGACGGCGGCACCGAGCACATCAGCAGCGTAAACCGCGTTTCCAAGGGATGAAAGGTATCTGTAGGATGTGGAGAGGAAGAAGCCAGCGGGTAAAAACGCAGCGAAGAGGAGGATGGTGTTCAGCGCGAAGTTTGGGGCGGGAAGACCCGTGGTCAGTAGCAATGAGGATAATGCCATCAGGACGAATACGATGCATGATAACGCGAGGGGAGGAATAAGGCCTACTTTGGGCGTTTTCTTTAACAGATACCCTCCTAGAACCCCTCCCATCCCAAGCCCAGCAAACGTTGTTGCCACGGCTAAGAAGGCATAGTGGTACGAGAACATGACCGAGGATATCCTCGTGACACTGATTTCCATGATGAGAACGGAGACGCTCATGACGAATACCGCGACTAGGACCGCGGCCGACACGAGCCTTGGCTGAGCACTTCCCTTATCCACGGACAAATCCCTTCTCTCTCGGGCACGCAGTTCCTGTCTAAACTCCACGCTTCCTAGCCGAGATGAACCTCATCACGTGTTGGTCTAAGAAGAGGCCGCCAACGAACCCAACCGCGGGGGCCACGAAGACCCACGGCCCTCCTAGCCACAAGCCCACGGCTGCGCCTATGACTAAACCGAGGCAACAAATCATGCGTTTATCGGAAACGTAGACGGGCTCTGAAAATATAAATATATCTAATTATGATACGTCTAGTTTTAATGGATTTGAACGTGGATCACCGGCGATTCACGACGTGAAAAAAAGGGCGAACGTCGGTGATTATAACGAAGACTGAAGAGCACTATTATCGACTACTTTTTCCCCTTTTTCTGAATCCTGATAGACTCCAGCTCACCCTCGTCGATGGCCTCCGCCTGGATTCTGGTCGCCTGATCGCCGGATGCGACCACCACCCAGACCGGCTCGCCCCTCGGCGCGTCGGAGTACCTCACGGTCAACGCCGCCGCCTTCCGGATAGCATCCTCGCCGTCCCCCACGACGAGGGTCACGGGCCCGTTATGGCCCTCGACCTCCATGCGGGTCCCCCCGCGGCGGGCGAGGCCCTCGAGGATGTTGTTTTCCACCTCGTTCCTACCGACGACGATGCGGGTGGAGCCTACCCTGAAGTGTCTCCCTGCCTTGAGGAGGAGGATGGTCTCGATGGTGGGGGTGCCGTCGTTGTCTAGGTAGTCCCGGAGCCTCGCGGCGAACTCGGGGTCGGTGAGGAGGCAGCCGCCGGAGGGGCAGGGGTAGTCGTAGACCCCGAGCTTTTCAGCTAGCTCAAACTGTGGGAGTCTCCTCCTGCCGCTTATGTCGAGGAGCTTTTCCCGGTCGACGATACCCTCATCCTCCATGCGGGTCTCCTTCATGAGCTTCCCAGAGAGGGGCCTGAGGACGAGGCTCTCTACGCCGGCCTCGCGCTCTATGAGGCGCATCGCGGAGCCGTGCTGGCTCATGGGGCGCTGACCGAGGACCTCGCCCGTGACGAAGAAGCCCGCGCCTATCTCCTCGGCTAGCCTCTTCGCCTTCCTGAGCATGAGTATGCGGCAGTCGATGCAGACGTTCATCTGGCTCCCCCTGCCGTGTGGCGGGTCGGCGACGACCGCGAGGAACTCCTCGCCTAGGAAGACGTGGTGGACCTTGACGTCGAGCCGCTCCGCCGTGGTGTCGACGCTGCACTTGTCGCACTGGCAGAAGGGGGTGGTGAAGTGGACCGCCTCGACCTCGAGGCCCATGTCCCGCACCATCTTGACCGCGAGTGTGCTGTCGAGTCCCCCGGAGAGGAGCGCCAAAGCCTTGCCTTCCATTACATCTATCGCCTTTCTTCTTCACATAGTGCCTGAACTTAATCCTTTGCTACAGCTATGGGTTTCATTTTGGATAGGGCGTGACGCGGAGGAGGAACATCGGGGTTTTCTGCTGATATTTCGTGTACTCCTCGCCGAACTCGTTCTCCATCTCCTTCTCCTCCTTTTTGGCTAGCCTGTAATACTGGAAGACGAGGATCGGCCACATGATCAGTAGCGGAATCGTGGCCCAGTGCACGAGCAATCCGAGGGTCAACAGCAGGAACCCCGCGTACTGGGGATGGCGGCTGTAAGAGTAGACGCCGCCGGTGACCAGCTTCCCCTCCCCCTCCTCCCTGCCCCAGTAATCCCTGTAGACGGCCCTCCAGCCGTAGTAGATGAGGGCGGCGCCGACGAGGTTGAGCCCGTACCCAACGTACATGCTGAGGTAGCCCGCCCAGCCTTGGAGCGTGTGACCCCATAGAACTCCTAGAGGTAAGGTGACTCCGAAGGCCCACCCCACGAAGTACATGCTTAGGGGTATCCCGAACATCTCGAATGCGGATGCAACTATGAACGCTATGTACACGCTGGTCGGCTTGATCCCGCTCTTCCTGTTGAAGGGGAGGAAGGCGAGGAAGAGCGCGAATATTAGGAACCAGCCTAGGAAGGAGAACCAGTCTCCGTAGTGGAGATTATCCGCTAGGGTGTCGAGTATCGTCGCCAAATATGGTCAGCCCTGTGTGTTCTCGATGAATGCCCCACTGTAGCCGTTTACGAGGAGCATTCCGGCGACCTCACCATCCCACGTGAAGACTGCAGTGTTTTTCTCGATCATCCCACAATCACGAATGGGGGAGAACGCGTCGAATATAAATATATATTATTTTGATATATTTGGGTGGCCTAGGCGTTTCGCTTCGTTAAAAACGCCTTACGCATGCTTGTGTATCCCTTTCGGGCCCGGCGATATGAGCCCCAACTCCTCCTTATACGTCCCCGCACAGTGGACGCAGCAGAAGACCATCTCCTTACCATTTATGACCTCCCTGTGCCCCCCCTCATACATCTTGCAGCCGCAGTGCGCGCAGACCTCGAGGCTCGGCTCGATGGCTATCGACACCAACCCAGCGAACCTCTTGAACAACCGTTCGCACAGCACCTTCCCCTCACTGGTAAGCGTGTAGAGCTTCCTCTCCTTCTCGCCGGTGGCCTCGATCTTGACGCTGATGAGCCCCTTCGCCTCGAGCTTCTGGAGGAAGGGGTAGACCAAACCGGGGCTTATCGTCTTACCCACGCGGTTCTTGAATTTTCTCAGTATGCCGTAGCCGTGGTCAGGCCCCTCGTAGAGTATCGTCAGTATGTAGAACCTGGAGAAGTCGGACACCAGGTCGTCCATCTCTTCGTGTGTCACGTCTATATCTAAAATATGTCATAATTTGACTTATTTATAGTTATCCTAAAGGTTCCCCCTCTGCGAACTATTTATGAGCCCTATAGATGGATATGGTGCCGTATACGGTCGAGAACCTATCCAGGTTTTCTACCGCGAAGCCGGCACCCTCGATGAACTGTGGGATGTGTCCCTTTATGTTATCCGAGGACTCCTCAAGGCGGCCAATCACAAGCGAGATCAGGTACATGAGGGGATTGTGCGGCTTGTCCAGATCCATGACGAGGAGCCGCCCACCCCCGCTCAATACTCGGTGAATTTCCTTCAGGGCCTTCTTCTTCTCCTCCGTCTTAAGGTGGTGCAGCATGAGGCTCGTCACCACCACGTCGAAGGAGGTATCCGGGTAGGGTAGATCGGTAGCCGTTCCCTCATCCAAGTCGATGCCGAGATCAGCTTCCCTGATCTTCTTCCGGGCGATCTTCAGCACATCGGGGTCGCCGTCGAGGCCGACGACCTCGGCTTCGGGTTGACTTCGTTTTAGCATGATGGTTAAGGTGGCCGTGCCACAGCCAAGGTCAAGGGCCCTCTCCTTCGGCCTTAACGCCACGAGCGCCGTTAAACGGTTCTTAATAACGTTCTCTCTTAATGTGAAACGCATGATGAAGTCGTAGAAGGGGGTAAGGGCCTTGAAACGAAAGGCCGGTATGTAGCGCCTTTCGCGCTCGTCACCAGTCATATCTTGGTTCATCTCCAGCCCAGTGGCATTTCGACCAGTTTAAAGAGACGCTTAAAGTAAGCTAAAAATGCTCGTTGGGAGAAGAGTGGCCTATTTTCTGAACCGTAATGTTGGTGGGCCGGGCCGGACTCAAACCTATAAGGGTTCAGGTCCCGATTAGGGCGCGCTGATGAAATGTTTTGAACATATTGGTGATGATCCAGAAGGTACTTGAACGTGCACGCGAAAACATACTTCCTTTCCTATATGAATATCCAGTGTATGCAAGTGAGCAATGCAGTAGTATGAGGGGGAAGATTCGGGGTCTTTCGACCCCTACAACGGAGGCTAATGGAGTATGGAGTTCCTTTAGCATTTAATTAATAAAAATCCTTGAAGATAAACTTTGCACTTGCACATATATACCAAGATCGGATATACCAAGCTCGTATGGTAGAAAAGATTCCTATCGCGCACGCCATAGAATCGATTCGAACGATTCGACCTCATCTCAATCGTATGTAAAAGTTATGATTATGACTCTAAAAAGCCCACACCATCACGTATCGTTATCTCTGTCCCATAGGGCTTCGAGAGCTCCACGATTTTGCCTAATATTCGTTCGCCAATCTCAGCCCCAGCCATCATCGGCCGGCCACGCTGGCTCCTAGGCCTATGCTGGCCGAGATCCACAGGGTAAAGCCTCATTTCCTTAAGCCTCCCCCCCTCGAACTCCATCCATGGCAATACGCTCATCCAGTACTTTTCGTCCTCGGTGAACCACTTCTGCTCCGGATAGCCAGGGCGTGGAGGCGCCCTCTGCCGGGCGTCAAAAGCGTCGGACACCACTCCCGAGTAGGGGTCGAGTTTGTAATACTCATAAAAGTCCGCGGGCATATTTTGTACGGTCTCGTTCTGGAAGATAAAGTTCCCGAGGCCGTAAAAAATCGGTCTACCATCCCTTATCTCGATCCCCCTCACAGCGTGGTGACCATGGCCCAAGAAGCAGTGAGCTCCGGCGTCGATGCAGATCCTCGCGAACTCCTCCACGAACTCAGCCGGCCTCTCGTCGTCGCCTGGTCTCCCCTCATGGGCGTGGAGGGAGATGAGCACAAGGTCAGCTTGCCTCGCGGCGTCCCTTACGGAGGCGAGGTTTCCCTCCATGTCGCCCTTATTGAGGGCGGTGTGGAGTCCGACCTCTTCGCCCAGCACAAACTTGTTTGTGAGGAAGTGGTAAGAATCCACTTCCTGATGCACTTGTGGGAGGTTCAGCTCCCTCTCCACCTCTTTGAGCTTCTCGAGGGTCTCCTGCTTCGCCACGAATCGTGTTTCGTACCTGAGAGGGTTGAGACCAGGTCGTCCGCCCATATCCCTCCGCGCGTCCCCTGCTCTTCCGAATGCTTTGAAGCTGCTGCAGGTTGAGATCAGCGCGACTCTGCCTTTCTCGGTTTCGAGGTAGGCGGGTGCCCTCGCCTCGGCTAGGTCCCTACCTGTGCCGGCGTGGGGTACTCCGGCTGCCTCTAGGTAGGAGATGGTGCTGAGTAGTCCGCCGTACATGTAGTCTAGGCTGTGGTTGTTGGCGGTGGCGAATATGTCGAAGCCCATCCAGGTCAGTTCGTCGATGGTGTTTGGGGGAGCCCTCGTGTATGTCTCCCCGGACTCGGCGGCTGGATAGCAGTCATCGCCGTAGTCGTGTAGGTTCATTTCGAGGTTGGTGAAAGCGAGGTCTGCATCTCGGATTAGCGACACCAATCTTATGAACTCAGGCTCGCTGTAGACCGACTGCCTCATGGTTATGAGGGAGTCTCCCGTAGCAACTAAGCTAAACTCATTCAAAGTGACATCATATTAAAACTGGATGAAAGAATAATAAAACAAGTATCTTGATGGACATTGACCAAGGAGGGATAAACAGAGTTCTATGTGTTACTTACGCCACTTCTCTCCGATTGGATAAATGTCCCATGGAATGTTCTCGTAGTGTAGCGTGCTGAGATCGGCAGGTGTGGTTCCCGGAGGATCGATTGGGTAATCCATCTTTGCCCACGTATCCCAGAAGGCTTTATGGTGTACTCGGCTCTTTATCTCCACTATATCAAGACTGTCGACGTCCATTCCAATGGCCTTTAGAGGATCAGCGCTCATAGGTGCCCGCAACCTCTCAGAAATAACAACGTGATTGTTATCACCCAGGTTAAGAGAAGCTACAATATTATCATGCCTCTTGGCGCCCTTACCCATCGGCCCGGTCTCGACCCAGTCCGCACCGCCAAGATACTCGATACGACCGGTTATCAAGATCGGTTCACCGGAGATTGGGTGAACCCACCCACCGATCTTCACAGTGACGGTATCACCTACCTTATGTTTCTTAACTAGTGAATTGAGAACGGCGGGATCCGCTATGCTTGTAGAACAAAAGTTCCTCGCCCCCTGTTTGATCAGTTCCTTCAAGATATGTGTCCCGTCACCAAGTCTATCATCGTGATAAGCGATAACTATCGGTTTGACGCCTTTGTTCACCATCTCGATGACCTTGGTGACTCCTTCTTTGGCTTTAGGCAACTGTCTCGTAAGTTCAGCACGCAGACTCCAGACAAGACTCGATAGATCTTGTGCGGCTTTCTCCGCAAGCTCATAATCATTGTTAGTCACTACGAATATTGAAAAGCCCACATCAGGCACATCAGCGTAGGCAAAGCCCGGAGCCACCGAAGCGCAGTAAACTCCCTTCCTCTCCCACTCTCTACAGCGACTGTAGACTTCCTTCATTGGGTAGGATTGTGATGCTTGAAAAACACTGGCGCATATAATCTTAGGTTTCTGCATAGCCATGGTTGGACCAAATTTTCCATGAATGGTTTCGACCATACAGCGAGCCGCCATTCTGCCAATCTCATGGGAATCAAGGTGCGGATACGTCTTAAGTATGAAAACGGCATCAGCGGAATTCGCCAGTTCGATATCTTCATTCGCATGAAGGTCAAGCGTCACCATGATCGGTCTTTTTTTGACCACCCGCCTAACCTTTCTACAAATCTCGGCCTCGGGTCTGGGAACACCTGTAACCGCCATTGCACCGTGAAGAGCGAGAAGAACACCATCAATGTTCCCCTCTTTTTTAATACCTTCCCTAATTCGGTCTGAGATGGTGTCGAATGCCTCGGTCGTTAGCCAACCCCCCATTCCGACTGTAGCTGGTTCGCTAGTTCTTAGTATCCCAACGAGTTCAACGTCTTTTTCTGATGAAATAGCCTCTTTAATACCTGTGATGTATGACGGGCCCTCTCTATCAGTAAAAAGTACACTTTCACCATACCTTATACCGCCCCTTTCCCACGCCTCGAGGGTAGTTATGTTGGGGCAGAACGTACAGGTCTCGTGTGAGAAGCTCGCAACGGCTATTCTCAAAACAATTACCTCCATTATTTAGTGTGTGGATATAAAATATTCTTCTTAATATAGCACTTATTTTCCCAAAAGTTGCTTGTTCTCTATGTTAAACAAGCGCTCGAGAGGTAACCCAACTATTCAGGGGCCTCCTCAAGAAATGCGCGCACGAGGGTCTATGTTATTACACATTCCACGTTTTAATTATCGAGTATATACTTTATCCACCAGAAGCATCTCCCATGGAAAATATTCTCTCCTGTGACGCATCTCGTGTGTCGACTAAAGCACTCCAAGAGTTCATTTTTAGTGAAGTAGTTTTTCACGATTAAGTGTTTGCTTCCGTCGTTAAGTGTACGTAGCTTGTAGGTGTTAGGATCCCCTGGTTTGCTTACTAAATCTCCTCCGACTCCCTCGAGGAATGTGTTGTCGGATATGAATATGCGTGCTCCTGGTTTGAGTATCTTATGCATCTGTTCGATCCATCCGTCGAGGTCCTCTCTTCTGACGTGGCTAAGCCAGAAGCTGGCGAGGGCGCCTCTGAATGTTTTTTCAGGGTAATCTATCCTGTAAGCGTCCATGATTTTGAACTCTGTGGGGCAGCGGTAGGTTTTGCTAATCGCGATGTCGAGGACGGTCTGATTGATATCGATTCCCACGATACTCCTCGCAGTCTCCGAGACTCTCTGGGTCCAGTAGCCAGTACCGCATCCGATATCTATCACGCCCACGCCTGAGAGGAAATTCATCATCTCGACCCGAATGAGGTCTTGCTCCTCCTGGCGACGCGGGTCACGCTGCTCGTAGACTTGCTCGTACTCCCTTGCCCTGTCTTTATAGTACTTGACCATCTCGTCCGACATTGAGTAAAAGTGGCTCACCTTGCTTATTTAAAAGAGACTGGCTATGCGCGATCATCGACAGACACGCGCACGCGATATTCATTATGGGCTTATTTGAACGGCTTCCCGTGTCTCATTCTTTGTGAAAAAAACACGGTCCATACCCCTACCGACTCTCCTGATTATAATATCAGCCAAAGTCAATTAACTACCTACAGGGTAAAGGTAGGTTAAGGGATCATCATGAGTGCGAGTGAGCCGGGTTTCGAAAGTTATTTTGGAACTGCACTCTTCACATGTGGCATAATATGGCTGTGGGATTATATCTCTTCAATATTCTTTCCCGGCCAAACAGCGCTAAACCTGACACTCCTCTCATCCTTCATATACCTTGAAGCTAGCTTCATAGGAGCCTATGGACTTACCCGTAAGAAACTGCAAAATCAAGTAAACATCGGGTTGAGAGCAGGGATAGCGGCTTTCTTAGTGAACCTAGTCTTCAGAATGATAGTATTCGACATCACAGAAGCACTCTGGGGTTTAATAATTTATTTAGTATTTTTAATAATTGGGGGTGCTCTAGGTGGACTATTCGCAAAAAGATTTACAGAAAATAAAAAATGAGTATATAATAAGACTTCAATGAACTTCACTCTAACATTCTGAATTATTAACCCCATTGATAGCTTTTTTCACTATCTCGGGCTTTCTACTTATAAACTAACGTCAGTTTGTTCTATTGTTATACAGATTTTCGAAATCATTATATTTATATAGCTTAATTAAAATAACCGAGTTAATTTTTTCATAAAACAGTAAAAAATGTTAAATAGCATTAATTGGTTTTTGCAGATAAATCTTATAACCTAATATATAATGTTTATTTAGGGGTATTTCTAATGTTGGTTGCAGGAAGAATATTTGCCCTCGGTATGTTGATCGCCATCTGTGTTTTAATCCTAGTGTGCATGGAGTTAGCTAAAAGAAAGCTCCCAACGTTCCGAAAGATAGCTGGGCTCGACGCTCTACCTGAAATGATTGGTAGGGCAGCCGAGATGGGTAAGCCCGTACACTACACGACAGGCCTTGGTGAATTGAATACTAATGTGGCTTCTCAACTTGTTGCAGGACTTAGTGTACTCTCATACGTCTCTGAACTATGTGCCAAATTAGGTGTGAGGGTAATCTACACTGTGTACCAGTCACAGGTTATGCCCATCGCAACCGAGCTGATGAAAGAAGCATACACCAGAGCCGGCAAAGCTGACGAGTTCAACGCGGACGATCAAGTCAGGTACATGTCTGGCGAGCAGTTCGCTTACGCCTCAGCTGTGCAAGGAATCGCGGAAAGGGAGCGCCCCGCCGCTAACATAATGATCGGGCCATTCTACGCGGAGTCGATGTTGTTCGCCGAGACCTTCTACAGAATCGGTTCAATACAGTTAGCCGGAACTGCTAGGGGCTACCAGATCCCGTTCTTCGCCGTTGTCTGTGACTACTTACTCATCGCGGAGGAGATCTACGCCGCAGGAGCCTACGTATCAAAAGACGCGGTACTAACCGGTAGTATAAGAGGGCAAGACGTCGGAAAACTCATCGCGCTTATCCTGATGTTGGTCGGCGTGATACTCACACTCGCGGGCAGCAATGCCCTGATCAATTTGATGAAACTCTAGGAGGATGAATGAATGTCAATAGTTATGAAGAAGAGTGTCCCCATTCTACTTGTATTCATTACTTCACTGATATTTATAGCGGAGTATTTCGTAATACCCGAGCTAAAAGGCACGGTAACAATGCTGCAGAACTGGGGAATCATTTTAACAGCCTTCACCCTTGGCTTCGGAGCCGTTAACATGATTATGTTCCACGGTAAACAGGTGTCCCGTAGGGCGAAAGGCCAGTGGCCCTATAGCCTATGGTTACTCATTATACTCGTACTATTCACGTTAGTCGGTGTAATCATGGGCGCTACATCAACCCAATACTCGTGGTTATACAGCTCCTCTTACTTCGCACTAAGCGCCACTGTCTATTCATCTCTTGGTTTCTACATGACTTCCGGCATCTACCGAGCATTGAGAGCCAAGAACGCTGAATCCGCGTTACTTTTGATTGTAGGGGTTATAGTTCTGGCGCGGAATGCTCCAGCACTGGCGGCACAATTCCCAATCCTGGTTAATATGGACAGCTGGCTCAGCTCCGTGCCAACAACCTCTGCTCAGCGTGGCATCATGATCGGTGCTGCACTAGGCGCCATTGCCCTTGGTTTAAGGACTATGATTGGAAGGGAGACAGGTTTCCTCGGACAGACCACCGAGGGTGAAAAAGGAGGTTAAAGCATGACAGCGAAACCAAAGACAATCTGGGATAGACTCGAAGACATCCCAAGGGAGATCCTCTACGGCCTACTACTGGTATGTATTATTGTCCCAATGCTATTTCCCATCGGATTCCCCGTGCCCATCTCCGTCGAGGTA
Organism: Candidatus Bathyarchaeota archaeon; assembly: GCA_030691555.1. GTDB lineage: Archaea > Thermoproteota > Bathyarchaeia > TCS64 > TCS64 > UBA8941. The sequence continues at coordinate 6,740 of JAUYEB010000310.1, read as the reverse complement.
AAGAGATGGTACGATACAATAGAAGCGCTACCCGCGGGATCGGTTGTAATGGTCGACTTCGGCTACTCTGGTGGGGGCGAGCCTGAACTTGCACCGTTTGCTGTTGCAACGTATGCGCAACTCTTCAGGAAAGCCGACATAAAAGTGGTGACTATGTCCACCTCTAGCGAAGGCCCCCTCCTCTGGGAGAAGGCGATGACTGAGCTCAACATAGCCCGATTCGGAAAGGAATACGGAAAAGACTACATCCACATAGGATACATCGCGGGCGTCGAGACAGCCATGGCTGCAGTCGGGAAAAGCATTAGTGCGACCACTACAACCGACTACAAAGGCAGGCCGCTAAGCCAGTACAGCATCATGCAAGGGGTAGACAGCGCGGAAGACTTCGCACTCTTAATCGAATACACGACTGGAGGCGACCAGTCTGAGGGCTGGGTAAGGCAGTGGTACACGTCCTATAAGACACCGTATCTGTGCTGCGTCTTAGCCATGATGGTTCCGACGATGCTACCATACCAGAAGGCCGGCCAGATCGTCTCTGTAGTCTCGGGAGCCCAGGCGGGCCAGATTGAGATACTCGTGAAGGCCCCGGGACGAGGAGTAAAATCAGCCGACGTCATCACAGTAACGCACCTCTTATGCATCGCCCTCGTCGTAGTGGGTAACATCGCTTACTTTGGTAAAAAGTTCTCAGGAGGGAAGAGTTAAAAATGGAACTAGCTTCAGTAGTTCAAATCTGGTTAGCAGCCCTATTCACGATTTGGATATACAGCATCGCCTTCAGAGACAACCCCTTCTTCAAGTTTGCTGAACATACCTTCGTCGGCGCAGCAGCGGGTCACAGCCTAGTATACGGCGTTGACAACATAGTGAGGTACGGATGGGCTCCTTTAACCGCTGGCAACATGCTATACTCCATCGTCTTCACTCTCGGCATAATCATGTATATGAGGTACCACAAAACCTACTTCTGGGTGAGCAGGGTTCCCATGGCCCTCATCGTAGGTATCGGCATAGGCTTAACCTTGAGGTCAACTGTAACCTCCGAGTTCATCGCTCAGATCATCTCAACAGCGTCGATGAAGGTTCTAGGGCTTGATGCCTGGGCAGCCTTCAGTAACCTCATCTTCATCATAATAACTCTAGCGACTGTCTACTTCTTCATATTCACGTTCCCCAAGGCGCAGGGAGGACGCCTCAGCCTCATCTCAACCATCGCGAGGTACGGAATGATGGCGGCCTTCGGCTACTCGTTCGCTAACACGGTTCTTTCAAGGTTCAACATGATCTTCGGGAGGATAGACTTCTTGATGAACACATGGCTGGTTCTCCCATATGCAATGCTGGCACTTCCAGTTGTCCTCATACTGGTAATCTACGCGATGATCCCCACTGAGAAGAGACCCTGGCCGAAACCGAAAAATTAACTCATACCCTCTTTTTTATAATGCGAGTTTTAGTGATACGCTGCACGCAGGCAGCGTATCACGCGCGTCGTATTCAATAAAACCGAGAGATTTAACGTGCACGTGAACTCGTCGTTAAGAATTGGGTGAAATTACGTTAGCGCGCGCGAATAGGTTGCATATACGGGGATGTGTGTTAGATCTTGTCAAAGGGCCATATAGGACGAGGAATTTTACTATATGTGAACCTTTGAAGGTTGGGTGAGGTGAGCCCTGGGCCGTCCACCTCAATGACCTCCTTACTGAAGGGCTCATACGCCGCTCTAAAGTGACCTCGGCTCTTTAGAAGAAGGATCTTCTTGTCGGTAGGCTCGATGCCGTTTCTCCTAAATATCTCAGGATCATTAGGGGCGTGGCTCCTCTCCGTGAGTATGACCTCTATTCCATCTATGTCAATTACAGCGGTTCGCCCCACATCCGCTGTTACTCCAACTGCCATTGACTTGTGGACGAAACGTCCATCGGTAATTGTTCGAATAGTTCCTTTAACCCTGATGGGCTCACCATGATTGCTGTCAGTCTTAGCCCCGATCCTCATATCAAACTGACCTAAGACCCCCACCTCGATGGCTTTAACAACGGCTTCAGGATCCTTGATGCATGCGACCCCCACATTCTTGGCCTTCCTTTTGATTAGCTCTCTGAGTATCTCTGTTCCGTCTCCAGGTGCGCCTCCACCGGGGTTATCAGCCACGTCAGCTAGAATGATGGGGCCTTCGGGTGCCATAATCGCCCTATTAACCGCTTCTCCTATCGATGTCAATGGTTTCAAAAATTCTTCTCTACAGTCAAACATAGCATCGCCTAGTTCGTCGCAAATATGCTGAGCTAGTTCCAGATTAGCGTCTGTGACTGCTACAACTGCGGAGCCAACTCGTTCCACATCCGCATACGGGAAAGCTGGGAAAATACATACATTGAGAACTTTATCAGATTCTTCATATCGTCGAGCTTTTTCTAATAATTTTACCATTGGTCCCTCTGTGGTTCTCTGGTTAATAGTTGGTGGAAGCATAGGTAGCTTCCTAAAGGCCACCACCGGAGTAATCTCTCCCTTAATCGTTTTAATGATAGTCTCTGCAGCCTCAACTCCTCTTTCATACATGTCGATGTGGGGGTTGGTGTCATACCCGAATATAGCGTCGCAGTTATCAACCATTAACTTAGAAATTAACGCATGAAGGTCAAGTGTAATTATTATTGGCACCTTCGGACCCAAGGTTTCACGGATTTTCTTGAGCAATGTGCCCTCCGCGTCAGGTACATCTTCAGCAATCATGGCCCCATGCAAAGCTAGTAGGACTCCGTCTACGTCGCTGGTTTCAGTGATGACCTTGATTATTGTATTTACTATTCTATGGTAATCCTTGTTTGTGAGCGGGCCGGACGGAGTAGCACTTGCCCCAATGGTGGGAATTATCTCTGCACCGTGTCTCGCAAGTACCTCTATGAATCCCCCAATCCCCGATCTAGTGCCTTTCAACGCGCGTACAAGTTCCTGATCGTAGTGGGGATCGAAATCCTTCAGAGTGGTCTTAACAGTGCTAAAGGTGTTTGTTTCATGCATCATCATACCTATTATAACTCGTGGAGGTACCATAACCTCTCAAGCGACACCACAATATTAAAGAAATGCGTTTACACAACGCGGATTGCCTTGTCCCAGACTTTTTCTCTCTCATAAGATTTCGGTCTGCGTGTGATTTAGTGAATGAAAGTATTTTCATTTATGGCAAAAGTCTCTTGTGGGTTAATTTATGCGTAATCTAGGCTCCATGTGAAAGCGTCTACGTTTAGGTTATATACGTGAAATTTCACCTTTTTTTGAGGAAGGATGAAGTACATTTTAGAGAGGACTCATGGAGATGAGTCTGAAATAAAAGTCCTGAGGGCCTCTAAAGTCATCACCGGGACAGGCTCTGAGCCAATAGACGACGGTGTAATCGTTGTCGAAGGGAACACAATCAGGGAGGTTGGATCAAAATCCGGGGTGAAGCTGCCCGCAGGAGCCAGTGAGTTCAACCTTGGGAAGGTCACGTTAATGCCCGGGATGATCGATGCACATGCGCATATCCTAGGAGTTAGAAGCTATAGCTCAGCTGAGACCATTACCACACCCCATGATCTACTTGTTTTGAGGGCTGCGGAGGACTGTCTTAAACTGCTAAAAGCCGGGTTCACAACGGTCAGAGATTGTGGAAGCAGTATAGCTCTCTCATTGAAACGCGCGATCAACTCTGATGTTATTCCCGGTCCAAGCTTGTATGCTGCGGGTAGACCTCTGTCTCAAACAGCAGGTCACGGGGATGAGCATTACCTCCCAAGAGCAGAGGTGATCAAGCAAGGAGTTCTCCTATGTGATGGTCCAGATGACTGCAGGAGAGCGGCAAGGGAAACCCTGAGGGACGGGGCTGACCTCATCAAGGTTTCAACCTCTGGCGGAGTGGGCTCTGAAAAGGATAACCCTTGGGACCCCCAGTTCACCGTTGAGGAAATCAAGGCAATTACATACGAGGCACACGTCGTAGGGAAGCGTGTCGCTACCCACGCACAAGGCGCCCAAGGCATAAAAAACGCGATTATAGGTGGAGTCGACACCGTTGAACACGGTTTCTTCCTCGACGATGAATGCATCAAACTGATGTTGGAACACGGTATCTCCTATGTGCCTACCTTTGCTTTAGTTGAGGTCTACAAGAGAGCGATCTCGAATCCGTATGATATGCCTGAATATCGCCTGAGAAAGCAAAGAATGTGCATCGAGGCGATGCCAAGGAGTCTTATGATGGCCTATAAGGCTGGGGTAAAGATTGCGACGGGTCCAGATTACTTTGGCGCAGCCCTAAGGGAACACGGTGATAATGCAGATGAACTGTTAGCGATGGTCAAATATGGTATGAAGCCAATGGACGTCATCGTCGCAGCCACCAAGAATGGAGCCGAGTGTATAGGTATTCAGGATAAGGTCGGAACACTAGCAGAGGGTAAGACGGCCGACATTATCGCTCTGCAAGGTGATCCTCTGCAAGAGATCGAAGCTGTCAAGAGGGTCTGTTTCGTTATGAAGGGAGGATCAGTTTTTTATAAAACAGTCTAAAATCATCCCCCTGAGTCAATCGCACGTTCGGTCCGGTTCCATGCGCGCGCGCCGCTGAGAATATTCGTTGGAGAGCTGAAGTCAACCAGCCTATTGTGGTCTGCCAACCCGAGGGGTTGGAGGCTGAACCACAAGCCCACTCCTTCAGGGGTGGGTAGTTGACCGAATACCTCATTTAAACGTAGTTCAAGTAAATCACGGGGTTGAGTATGTTCGACTTAGTGCTCAGGAACGGCAGGGTCTTCACGGGGGCCGGTAACCCGTGGTTTAGGGCAGACTTGGGCGTCAAGAGTGGAAAGATCGCCAAGATCGGCTCCCTCGGGGGCTCGGCGAAGGAGGTAATCGACGTGGGGGGCCAGGCAGTGTGCCCCGGGTTCATAGACCTCCACGACCACAGCGACCTAACCATTCTCGCGAACAGGGAGGCCGACAGCAAGGTCCACATGGGCGTCAGCACCACCGTGTTCGCGAGCTGCGGCTCGGGGGCGGCGCCCCTCAGCGAGAAGATGAGGGAAGACGTGCTGCGTGAGGCGCCCTTTCTCAAGGAGGCGGGTGTGAAAGTGGACTGGAACACCATGAAGGGGTACCTGGCCCGCCTGGAGACGGGCGGCCTCTCTATCAACGTCGCTCCCCTGGTGGGTTTCGGCTCTATTAGAGAGTATGTCATGGGCATGGAAATGAGGGCCCCAACGAAGGTTGAGCTTGGCTCCATGAAGAAGGAGGTGGCGAAGGCCATGAAGGCGGGGTGCAGGGGCATCACCACGGGGCTCCGCTATGATCCACAGAGCTATGCAGCCACAGAGGAAGTTATAGAATTGTCCAAGGTGGCCGCGGGGTATGGCGGCTTTTATACAAGCCACATCAGGGATGAGGGCGACCGGGGCGACCCCATATCAGCGGTGGAGGAGATCATTAGGATCGGCAGAGAGGCCGACATACCCGTGAACATAAGCCACTTCAAGGTCCTGTCCAAGCGCTTCTGGGGCCTAGCCCCTAAGCTCGTGGAGATGGTTGAGGAGGCCCGGGCCAAGGGCGTCCAGGTCACCGCGGACCAATACCCGTACAGCGCAAGCGGTACCGGGTTACAGGCGTGGATACCGCCTTGGGCTAACGAGGGCGGCAACGAGGAGCTTGTGAAGCGGCTCAGCGACCCCGAGACTACGGAGAGGATCAAGGCTGGCCTCGCCGTATCTATGGAGGACCGTGGGGGACCCGAGAGCGCCCTCATAAACAGCTACCCGCTTGACACTAAGATAGTGGGCCTGAACCTCGCACAGGTAGCGAAGAAGTGGCGCATGGACCCCCTCGACGCTAGCGTAAAGCTACTCAGGGATCATCTGGAGGCCATCCTCTCAGGCAGGGTGAAGGGTGGCTTCAGCATAGTGAACTTCAACCAGAAGGAGGAGAACGTGGAGCTCATCATGAGGCAGCCCTGGGTGGCTGTGGGCACCGATGGCAGCGTCCACAGCCCCAGCGGCGTACTGAGGAAGGACATACCGGCGCCCCACCCCCGGTTCTACGGTACCTTCCCGCGGGTCCTGGGCCGGTATACCCACGAGAGGGGGATACTGCACCTGAGTGATGCTATACGCAAGATGACGAGCCTCCCAGCCCAGATACTGGGCCTCAGGGACAGGGGCTTGATAGCGCCTGGCAGCTATGCGGACATAACGGTATTCGACCCTTTGACCGTCATCGATAGGGCTGACTTCACGCCCGCTGAGGCCACCATGCGCTACCCCGACGGAATCATTCACCTTGTTGTGAACGGCGTGGTCACGCTCAGGGATGGCGAGCACACAGGTGCTAGGGCGGGTGTGGTCCTAAGAAGGTAGAGGGAGTCGCGCGCGGGTCAATCTCTTCTTCATTGAAGGGAGTGGATGTGCTTGTTCCGAAGCCTTTGGATGTGTTTGGGGGGTTGGAGGCTCCTAGTGAGGTTCTTGGTGAGGTGGGGCTGAGAAGGCTCGGTTTGAGGAGTGGGGGAGGGTAAAGGGTGGTCTACAATATCGCGCGCGCGAGAAAGAAGAAAAGGGTGCTTTGTGGATTAATTTATAGGGGTTAGTGCCTGTTCCCCTTCACCCCACTCCACCCGTCTACCCCTCACATGTTCACCAGCATATTATAGAGAGCCACCTTACCCACCAGCTCCCGGACGATGTTCTCAAAGCCCCTGG
>JAUYEB010000308.1 GCA_030691555.1 Candidatus Bathyarchaeota archaeon | reverse complement strand
GGACCTGTACGCGATGCTCAGCCTGCTGATCGGTGGGATCGTCGGCGCCGTGTTCTTCAAGTCCCGTATGGAGAGGGGTAGGCTCGCCGCGAAGAAGGACACCGAGGACAAGCCGCCGCCACCCGAGCCTGAGAAGGTCGAGGACAAGGCCAACTAGACAAGCGTTCTAAATGGGACATAGATATGCAGATTTGCTGCGTCTATGTCGTAATGTATAAATGGCTGCCCCAGTCTCATACGGACATCTCATAGAGGAACCCGTATGGCGAAGAAGAAGATCGTGCTAGCCTACTCAGGCGGCCTCGACACCTCGGTGATGGTCAAGTGGCTGCAGGAGCAGTACAAGAGCGACGTCGTCACGCTCACCCTGGACGTCGGCCAGGGCGACAACCTGAAGGCGATCGAGGAGAAGGCGAGGAAGCTCGGCGCAGTGAACACCTACACCATGGACCTGAAGAAGGAGTTCGCCATGGAGTACGTCTACCCCGCGATAAAGGCGAACGCCCTCTACATGGACAGCTACCCGATAAGCAGCAGCCTGAGCAGGCCGCTGATCGCCAAGAAGATGGTCGAGGTCGCCGAGATGGAGGACGCCTACGCCGTCGCCCACGGGTGCACCGGCAAGGGCAACGACCAGATCAGGTTCGACGTCACCATAAAGGCGCTGAGCCCGAAGACGAAGATCATCGCCCCCGTCCGGGAGTGGAAGTTCGACCGCCACGGGGAGATAGTCTACGCCAAGGAGCACGGCATCCCCGTCCCCGTGACCATCGATAGCCCCTACAGCGTCGACCAGAACCTCTGGGGCAGGAGCATCGAGGGAGGCGTGTTGGAGTACCCGGACAAGATGGTGCCAAAGGAGATCTGGGAGTGGACGAAGGAGATCAAGGACACACCCGACGAGCCGGAGTTCGTCACAATCGGCTTCGAGAAGGGCGTCCCCGTGAGCATAGACGCCGTCGAGATGGACCCGGTCAGCATACTGCAGAAGCTGAACGAGAAGGGGGGCCTACACGGCATCGGGCGCATCGAGCACATGGAGGACCGCACCGTCGGCCTGAAGAGCAGGGAGACGTACGAGTGCCCCGCCGCCGAGATAATACTCACGGCCCACAAGGACCTGGAGAAGATGGTGCTCACCATCCACCAGATGCTGGCGAAGAGGGAGATAGACCACAAGTGGACCGTCCTCGTCTACCAGGGGCTCTGGGTTGACCCCCTAAAGCAGGACCTGGAGGCGTTCATCAACAGCACGCAGGAGAAGGTGACTGGCTGGGTGACGATGAAGCTGCACAAGGGCTCGGCGAAGCCGGTGAAGAGGAACAGCGAGTTCAGCCTCTACGACTACAACCTGACGAGCTTCGACATCAACACGAAGTACGACCAGGGTGACGCCCTCGGCTTCATCGCCCTCTGGGGCCTCCCCAGCGTCACGGCTTGGAACCTCAAGCACGCGATGCAGGAGAGTGAGCTGGAGAAGCAGGAGCAGAAGGTCATGGCGCCTTCGAAGACGAAGAAGGCGGAGTCCAACCTCTAGGGGCACCCGGTGTTACCCCTTTTTTGCGCCGGTGAAGGCCGGCGCTCCCCCTCGCCTCTGGGGTGGTTCTTTCTCTCTGCGTTGTTCTAAACCTTAAATGAGTGGATACGTGGGGGGTGGTGTGTCCTACCTCTCGCGTACGTGGACCCTCGCCCTCGTGGCGGTCTTCGCCGCCCTCTACGCGGCCGGGAGCCTCCTGCCCGGCTTCCCCATGATCGGTGTGCCCGACTCCAAGATCGATGTCGTGCGGGCCCTTGAGATGAGCTACGGGCTGATCCTTGGGCCGGTCTTCGGGCCCGCCGCGGCCTTCCTCGGGGCGGTCATAGGCAAGGGGGTCGCCGGCGGGGGTTCTGGGCTTCTGTTCACGCCGCTCGCCCCGGTGACGGCCTTCGCGTCCTCCTGCCTCGGCAGGAGACGGGTCTTCGGGGTCCCGGGCTGGGTCCTGGGCTCTCTGCCCCTGGCGGTTTTCCTCCTAGCGTGGTTCGCGACGGACACGGGGAGGGCTGCGGCGGTCGCGGTCGTGCCCCACGTCGCCGCCCTGTGTGTCGCCCTCGTCCTCCGGGGGAAGACGGCCGAGTGGGTGAACTCCGGGGAGCGGGGGAAACTCGTCAGCGGTGTCCTCGTTGTGAGCCTCGTAGGGACCATGACGGGGCATATTCTCGGCGGCCTGCTCTTCATAGCCCTATTCAGCCCCAGCCCGCTCCTCTTCGTGACGATCCTGCCCGTGGTGATCGTGGAGAGGTCCGTGCTCGTGGCGATCTCGACGCTCGTCGGCGCGCCCCTGATCGCGGCGGTGCGCCGCTTCTACCCTTCGCTTAAGGATCTATAGGCTCAGACTACCCTCCTACTTGACGAGGTTTCGGGCGGTTAAGGCTCGGGTGGGTGCCAGAGTTCACGGGCCTCGCCGACGAGGAAGACCGAGCCGGCTACGAGGACGGCGTCGGCGGGCTCGGCGATCTCGAGCGCCCTCCTCACCGCCGAGGCGACGTC
>JAUYEB010000294.1 GCA_030691555.1 Candidatus Bathyarchaeota archaeon | reverse complement strand
AGGGGCTTCCGCGCCGACCACCTCATCGAGGAGAAGACGGGGATGGAGCACGTCGAGGCGCAGGGCGGGGACGCGATAAAGAGGCTGCTCGCCGAGAACGACGTGAAGTGCCCCGTCTGCGGGGGTCAGCTGAAGGAGCCGACGCTCGTCCTAACCATGTTCCAGACCCAGATCGGCGCCACGGGCGGCGAGGTGGGGTACATGCGCCCCGAGGCCGCTCAGGGCATGTTCACAAACTTCAGGCGCTGCTACCAGGCGAACAGGGAGCGCATCCCCTTCGCGATAAGCCAGCAGGGGAAGGTGATGAGGAACGAGGTCAGCCCACGCCGCGGCATGCACAGGCTCCGCGAGTTCACCATAATGGAGCTGGAGCTCTTCTTCGATCCACTAAACCCGACGTGCCAGTGGCTGAAGGACGTCGAAGGGGAGAGGGTGCGCCTCATCACTGAGGATATGGAGGAGAAGGGCGCCAAGGAGCCCATCGAGGTCACAGTCAGGGAGGCCGTTGACCAGAAGCTCATACTCACCGAGTGGCAGGGCTACTTCATGGGCGTCGGGAAGCGCTTCATGGAGGACCTCGGGGTCCCGCCGGAGAGGCAGCAGTTCCGCGCCCACCTGCCCAAGGAGAGGAGCCACTACAGCAGCCAGACGTTCGACCACGAGGTCCAGACGCGGAGCTGGGGCTGGATAGAGGTGGCGGGGCACGCCAACAGGACCGACTACGACCTCAAGGCCCACCAGAAGGGCAGCGGCGCCGACATGTCGGTGCTCAGGAAGGACGGCACCCGATTCGTCCCCCATGTCATAGAGCCCAGCTACGGCCTCGACAGGCTCACCTTCGTCGCCATGGAGACGGCGTGGGAGCAGAGGGAGACCCCGAAGGAGAAGAGGAACATCTTCCGCTTCCCTAGGAACCTCGCCCCCTACCAGGTCTCCGTCCAGCCCCTCGTCACCAAGGACGGGCTCGCAGAGAGGGCGATGGCCGTCTACGACGCCGTCCTCGCCGGGGGCTACAGGGCCGTCTTCGACGACGGCGGCAGCATAGGGCGCCGCTACGCGCGCCAGGACGAGGTCGGCACCCCCCTCGCCGTCACCGTGGACTACACGACGATGGAGAAGGGCATACTCACCATCCGCGAGAGGGACAGCTGGGAGCAGGTCACCGCCCACGTGGACGAGCTGCCCGCGAAGCTCCACGCCTACTTCAACGGCGCCGAGTTCAGGAGCCTCGGGCCGCTCCTTCAGCGCGCCGCAGAGTGATGAACCCGGCGACGCCTTCGACCTCGGCGACGTAGACGCCGTCGAGGACCCTCGTCACACCCGAGTCGTCCTTCAGGGCGACACCCTCGCTGTTGGCCTTCAGTAACCTGACATTCTCCATGAAAAGCTCCTTCTCCAGGTAGACGCGGAACAGCAAGGGGTTTCGCCTGAGAAGTAGCGGGGGTAGGGTAAAACGTTTCGGGGCTAGATGCGGCGGATGGTGCCCCCACCCGCGGCGTCGACGCGGCGCTTGTACTCCGCCATGAAGGCATCCATCTTCTCCTCCGCCTCGCGCTTCGTGTCCCCCTGGATGACTATGTCGACCTTTATCTCCTTGACCTTGCTGCGGTCCTCCTCCGCCTCGGGCGGGGTGGCGGCGTTCTTTATGTAGACCTCGGGGTAGTCCAGCTGGAGCTTTGTGTAGACGGGGAAGAAGTCCTTCCAGACCATGGCGACGCCGTATGTGTGGCCGAGCAGCTTGTGCTTGGCCTCCGCCTCGACGACGGGGGCGATGTGCTCGTCGAACATGCCCTGCATCTCCGGGGGGACGCCGGGGAGGGTGAATATGAGCTTCCCGTTGTGGAGGAGCCTCATCCCGACGCTCATGCCGACGTGGTTCTGTATCCCCTCGCTGCCCTCCAGGATGCGTGCCATGCGGGCGCCTCGCTTCAGGTCGCTGCCTCGCCGCTCGTAGATCTCCCTTATCTTGACGAATCCGACGGGGTCGTGGGTCACGGCCCTGCCCAGGGCCCTGCCGATGGCGTCGATTGTGAAGTCGTCCTCGGATGGGCCGAGGCCGCCGGTGAATATGATTATCTCGGTGTCCCGGTCTAGGGCTCCGAGCAGGGCGTCCCTCATGTCGTCGTAGTCGTCGCCGACCATGGTGACTCGGCGTAGCTCGGCACCCATCTCGGCGAGGCGCTTCGCGAGCCAGTTGCTGTTGGTGTCGAGTATCCTGCCGTAGATGAGCTCGTCGCCGGTGGCGATGACCTCGACCCGTGGGCTGCCCTTGTGCTTCACGGCTACTCTGATTCTCGCGGGTATCTTATATGGTATTGCGTCCCGAGCCACGGTTCGGACACCGCAGTCATGCGAAGAACTACATCCTTCACCGAGCACTTCGATCCGTGGTTCTCAAACTCGAACGATACGTCCCACTGCCGCAGCACCAGTCTGGAGGCTTCGACCACGGCGACGTCTACTCGGCGAACGGCTACGTCTACGTCGCACACACGTCTACGGGGACCGTCGAGATCATAGACGGCCTGAGGGGCACCCACGTCAAGACTATACCCGGCTGCCCGGAGGCGAGCGGCGTCGTCTGCGCCCAGGCGGAGGGCCTCGCCTTCGCCGCGAGCAGGGGGAGCGGCAAGATACTCGTCATCAACGCCGCCAAGGGGACGCTCAACAGGATGATACAGGCGGGGTCCAAGCCGAACGGGCTTGCGTGGGACGACGACCACGGCGTCCTCCTCGCCGCCGACACGGCGGACCTGCACGCCCGCTTCGTCGACCCGTTCAGGGGGGAGGTGCTGAAGTCGGTCAAGCTCCCGGGGAGGCCGAGGTGGTGCGTCTACAGCCCCCACCTCGACAGGTTCGTCATCTGCATAAGGGAGCCGGCGGGGTATGTCACCCTCTCCCCGAGGACTGGGGAGCTGGGGAAGCTCGTCCCCGTGCCTGTAGCTGGGCCCCACGGGATCGACCTCAACGCAGACGGGAGGGAGGCCTACATAGCCTGCGACGGCGGGGCGGTGGTCGCCATGGACCTGGAGAAGGGTGTTGAGATCTGCAGGGCGAAGATACCCGGTGAGCCCGACGTCACATGGTTCAACGGCACGCGCAAGTTCCTCTACTGCGCCCTCGCCAAGCCCGGCCTCCTCGCCACAATCGACCTCATAGAGATGAAGATAGTCCAGCAGGTCAAGACCGAGGAGGGAGCCGGCACCTTCGCCTTCGACAGGAGCAGGCAGAGGCTCTACGCCTTCCTCCCCAAGACATGCAGGGCCGCGGTCTACGTCGAGAGCTGACCACGACAGTTTTCATACATTTTTATACCGTGCCGCGGTTAGGTTAGCCTGATAAACGATGAGCATCGACGGATGGACGGTCGAGAAGGCCCTCAGGGTCGGCGTCACGATGGAGACGGGCGCCTACAACCTCTACACCGGGACGGCGAAGAAGGTGAAGAACCCCGGCTCCAAGAAGCTCCTCCAGGAGCTCGCCGCCGACGAGGCGAAGCACAGGGAGTACTTCGAGACGGCTCTGAAGGACCCCAAGAAGGTCCTAAGCGAGGGTAGGATCGGCGACCTGAAGAGGGTCATGGACCTGCGCATCTCCGACCCCCTCAAGGATGCTCCCCTGAGCCCCGACGCCTCATACCAGGACACCCTCATCTTCGCGGCGAAGAGCGAGCAGACGGCGGTTGACTTCTACACGGCGCTCTCCAAGGCCTACTCGGCGCACCCGCTGGGCACGATGTGGGGAGACTTCGCCAAGATGGAGCAGGGGCACAAGCTCAAGATCGAGAAGGAGTACGACGACGTCGTGCTCGCCGACAACTAACTCAACGGGGTCGTTTGACTATTACCCCGCTTAAATGTGGGGAGGGTGGGTTTCGATCCCACTTCTCCTGGGTACCAGACCAGGAAGGCTGACCACTATCCCACCTCCCCCAAGAAGGCATCTGATAATCAATTATTAACTATTTGTGAAAGAAAATGTGGGGCGCCTGGTACGACGCCCCCGCTCGGGTTTTGGGATCGTCCGCTTCCGCGGAAGTGGTCAACCCGAGTTTCTTTTCATTTAGTCCTATTTAGCAATTGTGTTGTTGGGCTCTGCATTGTTATAATTAGAAGTGCGGTAAAAACCGGATTATGGAAGGTTAGCAGTGGCCGAGCAGGTGCTCGGCTGCCCTGTTCCTGCAGAAGACTATGTAGTCGCGGTACCCGAGTGCCTCGGCCTTGGTCTTCTTGCCGTTGGCGGTGTCGATGATGGTCTGGTAGATGCGTTGGCCGACGCTGTTGAGGCTCTCGGAGCCGTCGAGGATGGTGCCGGCGTTTATGTCCATGTTGTCCTCCATCTGCTGGTAGGTGACTGGGTTGCCCGTGATCTTTATGACGGGGGCGATGGCGTGGCCCGTCGTGCTGCCCTGCCCGCTGGTGAAGCAGACGACCTGTGCCCCGGCGGCGACCATGTGGGTGACGGATGGGACGTCCCAGCCGGTTCCGTCCTGGAGCCAGAGGCCGGGGCGCGTGGGGCGGTCGAATCGGTCCCAGTTGTTCTGGAGGACGCCCTGGATGGGGCGCGTCCCGCCCTTCCTGATGGCGCCGAGGCTCTTCTCCTCGATCGTGGTGAGGCCGCCGTCTATGTTGCCGGCGCTCATCCACCTGCTGTCGATGCCCCTCGCCTTGAGGCGCGCCTCGTCCTCGTCGATCATCCTGTAGACGTCGGCGGCGACCCTCTCGTTCACCGCCCTGCGTGCGAGGATGTGCTGGGTCCCGATCATCTCCTGGGGCTCGCTGAAGATGACGGTGCCTCCCTCGTCGATGAGCTTGTCGCAGGCGACCCCGACGGCGGGGTTGGCGGCGAGGCCGCTGGTGGCGTCGCTGCCGCCGCACTCGACGGCGAGCGTCAGCTTGCTCACCGGGAATGGCTCGGGCCTGTACTCGGCGACCTCCTGCGCCCAGCGCTGGAGGATGCGTAGCGCCTTCTCCTGCGTCTTCAGCGTGCCGCCCTCCTGCTGGAGGACGAGCGTCTCCACGGGCTTGCCGCTCGGCCTCACGCCGTCCGCCACGGTGTCGACGGTTAGAGTCTCGCAACCCAGCCCGAGGACCAGGACGGCGGCGACGTTGGGGTTGAGGGCGGTCCCCACCAGGTTGCTGACGATGACCGGGTCGCTCCCGCAGCCGTGGTACTGTGTGACGGCGACGGCGCCGTCGACCTGCGCCGCGATCTTCTTCGCCGGCTCGAAGCTGCAGTCTATCGGGGCGAGGACGAGCAGGTGGTTGCGGACTCCGACGGTCTTGTCGGGGCGCTGGTAGCCCATGAACTGGGTCACAGTATCCCCGCCTCCTTGCCGCTCGTCGGCATGCGCGCGCTGCCGACGTTGTGGGTGTTGACCCACGCCCCCGCCTCTATGGGCTGTGTGGCGACGCCTATGACCTCGCCGTACTTGACGATGTTCTCGCCCTTCTTGATGGGCTTGATGGCGAGCTTGTGGCCGAAGGGGATGGGCTCGGAGACCCTGGGCCTGAGTATGACCCCGCCGTCGGGGCTTATGACCTCGAGGGCCTCCCCGGCGTCCACCTCGCCGGTCGTCGTGGCGACGTTGTCCTTCTCGTCTATCTGGATCGCCTTCTTGACCATGTCGAGGTATCTGGTGCGCCGGCGCGTGTAAGGTTAACGCCAGCTAGTCTAGCAGGGGCGGCTTCTCCAGAGGCACTATCTCCTCCCGGGTGAGGCGGGCTATCTCGGCCCTCGCCCCCTCGAAGTCGTGCTCCCTGTAGGCGCCGCAGGTCTCGAGGCGCGCGCCGGGCAGCTCCCCGATCTCCAGCGCACCGGGGAGCATCGCCCTCACCGCCTCGGTCGCCCTCGACAGCGGGAGCGCCCCCGCCGGGTTGAGCACGGTCAGGTAGTAGCCGGTCCTGCACCCCATCGGGGAGACGTCCAACACCTTGAGGTCGAGCTGGTGCTCCTCGCACTCCGCCCTGAGGGCGACGGCGAACAGGTGCTCCAGCGAGTGCGCCACCTTCGGGGTGAGGAGCTCCGTGTTCGGTGTGCGGACCCTGAAGTCGAAGGTGGATATCTCGTATCCGCTTCCGGGGACCTCGACCCGTTTTGACACTCTGACGTAGGGGGCCTTGATCCTGGTGTGGTCGAGGCTGAATGACTCTAGGCTTATTGGTTTGAGTTGGTTCTACCTCCCATCTGTGGGATGCCCATATGGGCGGTATTCCGTTATTTATATTATCTTGACGCATTTAATCGCGTAGGAATATGAGTGGTCGGGCATCCGCCGCCCTCCGCCGCCAAAGAAGCCAGAAAAAGGCCCCAAACGGCTAAACCGGCTAAAATACCCGGAATCGTGGCGGCGGCGAAGGACCACCCCCCCTCCCCCATGCGCGCACGAGAGAACAGACGACCCCGATCAGGGGCCGCCTCAGCCCTCGGAGGCGACGTCTCTAAGGAGGGCCTCCCCCTTCTCGGTGAGGTAGAGGACCTTGCCGTTCCTGTAGGTTCGGCGGGAGTTGATTATGCCGTGGAGGCGGAGCTGCCGGAGAACGCCGGGGGGGATCGTAGCCGTGAGGCGGCGCGTCCCGATGCTTCGGAGGTCGTCGGCGTAGAAGGCGACGAGGTTACGCGTGCTCATCTCGGTGACCTGCTCCTCCAACTCGGGGGTCAGCACCTCGGCGGTTATGTTAGTCTCCATTTTTCAGCCTCTACGCAATGTTTAGGGCGCAGGAGCACCCCTTGACGTCGCTCAGCCCCGGCATCGAGTCCTTGTGTAGCTGGCAGATGAGCCCCTCGGAGCGGGCGACCGCGCAGGCGCGGCACAGCTTGAGCAGCAGCACGTCGAGGGCGCTCTCCCCGCGCGCTATGTCGGCGGATATCTCGTCAACGAGCTCCATCACCCTCCCGCTCCCCTCGACCAGGGTCGTGGCGGAGCCGCCCCGCGCCCTGCTGAGGTACTGTGTAACGGCTGCGGGCGTAACGCCCATCTTGGCTGCGGCGTCCGACCTCTTTATCCCGTATTTCTCGACGAGCTCCCGGGTGATCTCGAGGCGTAGTGCGGGGAGGATGTGCTGGACCACGACCATGCAGGGGGGCTTCATGTCGTATCCATCTATTCCGCTGAACCCTTATATATTTAACGCCGTTAAATATGGCTTAACGCCGTTAAGAGGA
>JAUYEB010000177.1 GCA_030691555.1 Candidatus Bathyarchaeota archaeon | reverse complement strand
GAGCAGCACATCAGGGTGATGAAGGACGGCGCCATGCTGGCCAACAGCGGCCACTTCAACGTCGAGATAAACATCCCCGCCCTCGAGAAGCTCTCGAAGGGCACGAGGAGGATGCGCCCCGACCTCGACGAGTACCAGATGAAGAACGGGCGGAAGCTCTACCTCCTCGGGGAGGGCCGGCTCGTGAACCTCGCCGCCGCGGAGGGCCACCCCAGCGAGGTCATGGACATGAGCTTCGCCGACCAGGCGCTCGTCGCGGAGTGGATACAGAAGAACAAGGACCTCAAGGCGGGGGTCTACGACGTCCCCAGGGACATAGACGAGATGGTGTCCAGAATAAAGCTCCAGTCGATGGGTGTGCAGATCGACAAGCTCACCGACGAGCAGAGGAAGTACCTCACGAGCTGGAGCCAGGGCACCGTCTAGCTCATCTTAACGCCCTTCTCGGTCCTCTCCAGTATCCCCCTCGACACTAGGTAGTCGAGGGTCTCCTCCGTCTCCCCGCCGCTGTAGCCCTGCTTCGCCATCTCCCTCTCCAGCCACGGGGTGCCGTACTCGAAGCCGGGTATCCTGATCGTGCGGAGGAGCTGGCTAGTACAGGCCTTGATCCGCGTCTCCCCCCGCTGGACGGTGCCGTTCAGGGTCTCCTCCTTCGCCGAGAGGGGGCGCGCGTCGACGCCGAGCTTCTTCCTCACGTACTCGGGGAACTCACGCGTCATGGTGCCGCCGTGGAAGGTGAGGACCCTCTTCGGCTTGCAGCGGCGGATGAAGCCGAGCAGGCCCTTGAAGTCGGCGTGGTCGCTCAGGGCGAAGGCGCGCTGCCTGCCCCCGAAGAGGACCGCCCACCCCGAGGCGAGGGCCGAGTCGAGGTTCTCGTAGGGCAGCTTCGACCCCTTCGGGGAGATGACGGCGCACTTCCCCCCCGCGAGCAGCTCCTCCCCCTCCGGCGACTTGTAATCATAATACTCCAAGTCGTGCCCGAAGCCCCTGTAGACGTCGCTCACCTTCGTGGCGCTCTTCGCCGTGACGACGGGCAGCTTCGTGAGGGTGTTGAAGATGCGTATCACCTCCTGGGCGTTCCCGATCGAGTCGGTCTTGAAGACGGGTATCCTCCCCGCGGGTATCGCCTCCATCGTCGCCCAGCGCACCATGTCGAGGGCAATCTCGCGGCGCTTGGGGAAGTTGAACATTGGGGCGCCGAAGGTGGTCTCGACGACGAGTACGTCGCACTCGACCGACTCGGCGGGGTGCATCGTGTACGACTCCTCCAGCCCGATGTCCCCCGTGTAGAGGACGGTGCCCTCTGGGGTGTTGACCTCGAACTGGACGCTGCCGAGGACGTGGCCCGCGTTGTGGACGTGGACCTCGATGTCGTCGAACTTTATCCTGTCCCCTAGCTTGATCTGCTGCCAGTTGTCGAGGTGCTTCCATCCGAGGCCGTGGAGGAGCTGGTGGGTCTCCTCGGTGGCGTACTTCTGCCGGTCGGGGTACTTGAAGGCGGCAGCGTGGTCGGCGTGGGCGTGGCTGACGAAGACGGGGTACCCATGCCCGTTGCCGGTGGGGTCCAAGACCACCCCTGAGCCCTTGTACTCGACGACGACGCCGCGCTGCTGCCTCACCCTGAGTGCCACATCGAAGCCTCTAACCCGTCTGGAGCATGAGAATGGCCCTTGCCAGGTCCCCGTCGCACTTGGCGAGGGTCTCACGCGCCTTCTCCATCGACACCTTGGCCTGCTGGGCGACGAGGAGCACGTCCTCCTCGGGGACCTGCACAGGCGGCTTCTCCGCCGCTGCCGGCGCCGCGCCCTGGGCGACGGCGGCCTGCGGCGAGCGCTCGACCGACCTCCCGCCGAGGACCTGGTACATCTTCTGCCCCTGGACGTTGATGCTCGTGACCGTGGGCTGATCGATGACAATCTCCTTGCCGGGGCTCTGTATGATGACCCTTGTTACGCCGCTGAGCTCCTGCATCTGCATGCCCATGCGCTGCATCATTCGCCGGGCGTTGCGTGAGTCCATCCTCGCCATAGGCTGCACCTTGTAGAATGGGGGTGTGGCTCGTGTTTAAAATCCTTGATGGCGCGTTGACGGGAGGTGCGAGGAAGTGGCGAAACTGGGTGACTTCCGCTTTCTCTCGCCTATCTGTTTTCGACAGTCATGTGGAAAATATGGGTAACTATTTTAAAAAATGGGTACTAGATACGTTTATCTAATTGAATGGGTTTATTATTTTTTGAACCCACATGACAGTCGTCTCCATGGATGACCGTGGCAGGGTGACGATCCCCCCCGAACTCAGGGAATCCCTTGGCACCAAGAGGTTCATCGTGCACATGGACGAGGAGGGGCTCCACCTCGTGCCCCTACCCGACCCTCGAACCCTGAGGGGGTCACTGAAGGTATCACATAGCGACGAGGAATTGGAGGAGGCCGCGGAGGCTGTCATCCTCAAGCGTTCCAAGTGAGGCTCTCCTGGACTCCAACGTCTTCCTCAGCTATCTGAAGGATGACGAGTTCGCCGAGCATGCGGAGTCCGTGGTTTTGGCGGTCGTCGAGGAGCGGCTACGCGCCTCCGTGTCGAGTGCCCTCTACGATGACGTGATCACGGGGCTTAGGTCGAAGGATTACCCCCTCAGCGATGCGAAGGCGGCGATCAGAGGGATCGCCGCCATCCCACACGTGTCCCTGCCAGTCACGCCCGAGATAGCGTTGACCGCCCTGGAGCTTTATGAGAGGCATGGTGGGTCGAGGCGGCTCCACTACTTCGATTCATTTCATGTGGCGACCGCCGCGCATCACCGGCTGCCGTTTATCACAAGCGACAAGTATATCGTGGCCAACGAGGGCGCGCTGGGAATAAAGGCAGTAGACCTTAGAAAATTGAGGTTGAAAAAGTGAGCGAACCTAGCCGCGTTTTGCGGCGGTCACGGTGTTCCGTAGGAGCATGGTGATGAGCATGGGGCCGACCCCGCCGGGGACGGGCGTGATGGCGGAGGCGAGCGGGCTGACGCCCTCGTAGTCTACGTCCCCGAAGACCTTCTTCCCCTCGTAGCTGTTGCCGTTGTCGATGACGATTACTCCCTTCTTCACCATGTCGGCGGTGACGATCCACTTCTTGTGGACCTCGATGCAGAGGACGTCCGCCTGCTTCACAAACTCGGGGAGCCGTGCGTCCCCCGCGGCGAAGGCGGTGACCTCGACCTTCTTGTTGAGGAGGAGGGCCGCCATGGGCTTGCCGAGCCAGCTTGGTAGGCCGGCTACTACCCAGTGCTTCCCCTCGGGGTCGATGTTGTAGCGCCTGAGCAGCTCCATGATGGCCTCGACGCCCGCTGGGAGGAAGGACTTCTCACCCAGAACGATCTTGCCGAAGGTTACTGGGCTGAGGCCGTCTACGTCCTTCTCAGGGGCGATTGCCTCGACTATCTCGCCCTCGTTCACATCCTTGGGGGCGGGGAGCTG
>JAUYEB010000165.1 GCA_030691555.1 Candidatus Bathyarchaeota archaeon | reverse complement strand
GGCGACGGCGCCCACTCCGCGGTCGAGTGGGTCGACCTCGAGACGGTGATGGAGGCGGCGAGGGTGCAGGAGCTCGTGATCCGCCGCTTCTGCGGCGAGAAGCCCTAGCCCATGTGGAAGACTTCCCTGAGCCCCATCGCCACGGGGCCGGCATCGGGGTTGGTCGGCGTTAGCTCACCCATGCGGCTCCACCGTTGTCGTGGGTGTCCGAGATCACGCCTATCCTCACTTGTCGCGCCCCCCGGCGTGTGCCAGGATCTCATGGACCTTGAGTATCTCTAGGGTGCTCGTCCTCCCCGGCGCCTCGAGGGTGGAGCCGGATACGACCATGATCGAATCCGAGTCCCTGATGTAGCCATCCCTGAGGGCCCTGTTCACGGCGCGTATGATTAGCTCGTCCCTGTCGTCGCTCCACTGGACGTCGATGGGCTCGACGCCCCAGTAGAGGCGTATCCTGCGGGCCACCTTCTGCTCCTTCGAGACTGCGAGTATCCTAGTCGGGGGCCTGTACTTGGAGACCATGAGGCTTGTGAAGCCGGTCCTCGTCGGGACTATGATGGCGGATGGCTTGATGACCTCCGTCGCCGTGGCGGCGAGGCTCCCTATGATGTCGGCGATTGGCTGCCCCTCCCTCGGGGTCTGCACTCGCCTAAGGTTTGTCCCTACCTCGACGACGCGGCTAACGCTCTCCATGACCCGAACCGCCTCGACGGGGTGGGCGCCCGTCGCCGTCTCCTCGCTGAGCATTATCGCGTCGGCGCCGTCGAGGATGGCGTTCGCCACGTCGCTCGCCTCCGCCCTCGTCGGCCGCGGGTTCTTCACCATCGACTCAAGCATCTGCGTCGCGACTATGACGGGCTTGCCGGCCTCGTTGCACTTCGATATTATCCTCTTCTGGAGGAGGGGGACCTCCCAGGGTGGCACCTCGATGCCGAGGTCGCCGCGTGCCACCATGACGCCGTCGCTCGCCGAGATGATCTCGTCGATGTTCGTGATTGCCTCGCCGTGCTCTATCTTGCTTATGACTGGCTGGTCGCCGTCGGCGGTTTCGACGGCCTCCTTGACTGCCTCGATGTCCTTCCTGCTCCTGATGAAGCTGGCGGCGAACCAGTCGACGCCGGCCTGGACGCCGAACTCGATGCCCTTTACGTCCTGCTCCGTCGGGGGTCGGAGGCTGAGGGAGGCTCCCGGCGCGTTTACCCCCTTGTGGGTCGACGCCTCGCCCCCGCTGACGACCTTGGCGTCGAAGCCGCGGAGGTCCCCGTCCACCTTGAGGACGGTCAGCTCGATGAGGCCGTCGTTTATGAAGACCCGTCCGCCGGGGCGGACCTCGGCGGGGAGCCTATCGTAGTTGACGGGCAGGGTGAGGCCCTCACCGACGACGTTCTCGGTGGTGAACCTGACGGCGTCGCCCTCCCTGAGCATCACGGGCTCCTTCAGCTCCCCGAGCCTAATCTTGGGGCCGGGGAGGTCGAGGAGGACGGCGACGGAGCCGAGGCTCCTTATCGCCCTGATGGTGTTCCGGTGCTCGTCGAGGCTGCCGTGGCTCATGTTTATGCGCGCCACGTCCATGCCGCCCGCGGCCATCTCCCTCAGTATGTCGGGGCGCCTGCTGGCGGGGCCTATGGTGCAGATTATCTTGCTCCTCGCGTAGCCGTCCATGGTCTCCTCGTCTCTTGTTGGGGGCGCTGGGTTCTTATCCTCTGCGCCCACGGATACCGCCCGTTGTGCGATGCGGCGTCATCCTCCACGCCCCCATCGGGGGAGGCAAGACGACAACCGCCTCCACGGTCGCCGAGAGGGCGAGGAGCAGCGGGGCCGCCGTCTATCTCTGCAGGGACGACAGGGTCGCCGAGGTCGCCGCCCTCCTGATGGGGAAGGCGGAGAGGTCTTCACCATCGAGGCTGGGGACGTCGACGCCCTCCTCCGCATAGTCCTGGGCTGCTCCAAGCTGTAGGTTCTAAATATCCCCTCGGCGCCCCTACTCTATGCGGTTGGCGCCAATGGAGTACGACAAGATCCTCAGCGACCTCCTCCACAGGGACGAGTACCTGGTCGTCGGCAAGAAGACGGTACGCACCGACGCCCTAGACAAGCTTCTGGGCAGGGCCCGCTTCACCTCCGACTACGTCCCCAGGGGGACCATGGTTGTAAGGGTGCTAAGGAGCACCAAGCCCCACGCCCTGATAAGGCGCGTCGACGCCTCGGCTGCCCTCGGGATGCCCGGCGTCTTCGCCGTCCTCACCGCGCGGGACATCCCCGGCGAGAACGAGATAGGCTACGCGCTGCCTGAGCAGCCCTTCCTCAACGACCGTAAGGTCCACTACGTGGGTGACCCGATCGCCCTCGTATGCGCCGCGGACGACGTCACGGCCCAGGAGGCGATGGAGGCCGTGGAGGTTGAGTACGAGCCCCTACCCGCCGTCCTCGACATCGACGCCGCACTCGCCAACGGCGCACCCATCATCCACAAGGAGAACAACATCGCAGTCAAGACGAAGATCAGGAAGGGGGACACCGCGAAGGGTTGGAAGCAGGCCAAGGTCGTCGTCGAGGACACCTACTGGTCGCCCTACCAGGAGCACATGTGCCTCGAGCCCGAGGCCGCCTACGCGGTGCCCGACGGCGTCGGCAAGGTCACCGTCATCGCCTGCATGCAGAGCCCCCACCTCGTCAGGGAGAAGGTGGCGAGGGTCCTCGGCTGGAAGCTCAACCAGGTCAGGATCATACAGGCACTCACCGGGGGCGCCTTCGGTAAGAAGGACGACACTGGCCCCCTCATCAGCGGCTACGCGGCGCTCGCTGCGGTTAAGACGGGGAGGCCAGCCGCTTACGTCATGGACCGGAGCGAGGTCATGGCGGCGACGCCGAAGCGGTTCCCGGTCAGGTTCAAGTACAAGTCGGGCGCAGACGCCAGCGGCAGGATCACCGCCGTAGAGGTGGACATAACCCTAGAGGTCGGGGCATACGCGAACAGGGCGCCGTTCTGGCTATGGAGGCAGACCGCCCACGCCTGCGGCCCCTACGAGGTCGAGAACGTCGCCGTCGACGGGCGCGCCGTCTACACCAACAAGGTCTACGGCGGCAGCTACCGAGGCTTCGGCAACCTCGCCCTCCACTTCGCGGCCGAGCAGCAGGTCGACAAGCTCGCATACGAGTTGGGGATGGACCCCGTCGACTTCAGGATGAAGAACATCCTCAGGGTCGGGTCGCGCACCACCTGCGACCAGCTCCTCGACAACAGCGTCGGCATGGACAAGTGCCTGGCGGGCGTCGCTGCTGCGTCGGATTGGGCCAAACACAGGGAGCCCGTCCGCGTCGGGAACAAGGTGAAGGGGTGGGGGGTGGGCTGCGCCTACCACGGCAACAGCACGAGCCGCAGCACCCCAGACTGGAGCGCCGCTAGCCTCCTCCTCCACGAGGACGGCAGCTTCACCTACAGGACCGGCATCTGCGAGATAGGCCAGGGGAGCCCCTTCGGCCACGCCAAGATAGTCGCCGAGATAGTCGGCGCCAGCCTCGAGACCATCAAGATAGAGCAGCCCGACACGGACTCGACGCCCGACTCTAAGCCGACCCACGGCAGCCGGGGCCTCATGATGGGCGGCACCGCAGCCGCGGACGCAGCCATAAAGCTCAGGGAGCGCATGGTCAGGGTCGCCGCAGACATGCTCGCCTGCCCCGAGGCGCAGGTCGAGCTACGCGACAGCACCGCCTACGCCCGGAAGAAGCCGGCGACGAGGATACCCTTCTCCGAGCTCTCCGAGGAGATGCACGCCCGTGGCGAGAACCCCGGCAGCTACGGCTTCTACACCTCCCCCAAGAGGTTCTTCGACGAGGCGACGGGGCTCGGCGTCAACTACTCCGTCTACACCTTCGCAGCCTCCGTCGCGGAGGTCGAGGTCGACACCGAGACGGGCCAGGTCGACGTGACGAAGATATGGCCCGCGATGGACGTGGGGAAGGCGATCGACCCCCTCATAATCGACGGGCAGATACACGGCGCCATAAGCCACGGCGTCGGCTTCGCCGTCATGGAGAACCTCCAGCTCAGGGACGGCGTGGTCATCACCACCGGCTTCAAGGACTACGTCATCCCCTCCGCCATGGACACGCCGGAGATCGACGACACCATCGTCGTCGAGGAGGCGTACAAGTACTCCGCCTTCGGAGCGAAGGGCGTCGGGGAGCCGAGCATAATCAGCATCGTCCCCGCGATAGTCAACGCGGTCCACCACGCGACGGGCATCAGGTTCAGCACCCTGCCCATAACGGCGGATCGCATGCACAAGGCGCTCAAGGAGGCGGGCAAGATTTGAAGCCGCTGACCGGGTTCGACCTGCTCCGCCCGCCCACCCTCGTCGGGGCGCTGGAGATGATGGCGACCCTCGAGTACGCGCAGCCCATAGCCGGCGGCACCGACGTGGTTCCGCTCTTCCGCGACGTGGGCTGCAAGCCCGTCCACCTCATAGACCTCGGCCTCATCCCCGAACTCAACGGGATCATGGAGGAGGGGGGCAAGGTCCACATAGGGCCCACGACGACCCACGCCCAGCTCCTCGCCTCGAAGGTCATCGAGGAGAAGGCACCCGCCCTACACGACGCCGCCAGGTGGATAGGCAGCGTCCAGATCAGGAACAGGGGCACGGTCGGGGGCAACCTCTGCAACGCCTCGCCGGCCGCCGACACGGCGCCGCCGCTCCTCGTCCACGGGGCCGAGGCCCAGATAAGCAGCCTAAAGGACGCGCGCTGGGTACCCCTGAGGGACCTGTTCGCGGGCCCAAAGACGACCGTGCTCGAGCCCGACGAGCTGCTAACTGGTCTCAGGTTCACGCCCGCGGCCAACTCGGGGAGCAGCTTCCAGCGCATAGGCAGGCGCAAGGGGTTCACACTCAGCGTAGTCAACGCCGCGGTCTACTTGGAGCGCGACGGTGACAGCGTCAAGGAGGCGAGGATAGCCCTAGGGAGCGTGGCGCCGACGCCCATCCGC
>JAUYEB010000090.1 GCA_030691555.1 Candidatus Bathyarchaeota archaeon | reverse complement strand
GTGAAGGTCTTGACCACGGCCCCGGCCTTGGAGACCGTGATCGTGTAGGTGCCGTTCGTCACCGGGGTGTTGGCATAGACAGCCTTGTTGGACGTGTAGGCCTTGGTGTCTCCCTGGGTGAGCTTCACCTCGGGGAAGCTGAGGGTGCTGTCCGCCGGCTTTAGGAAGTAGTTGGGGTTGGCGGTGACTATGACGTACTCGCCGGGCTTGTACTCCTTGAACATGTAGGGGCCCGATCCTATGAGGTTGCCCTCGCTGATGGGCTGATACCTGACGGAGTCCTGTATGTTCTGCCAGATGTGCTTGGGGATTATGGGTATGTTAGAGCCCACCCAGTGCAGGGCCCAGTAGCTGGTGGTGTTCATGTAGGCGATCGCCGTCGTGCTGTCGGGGGCCTCGCCCTTGACGAAGCTTGTCAGGTAGGAGATGTAGACGGGGTTCTGCTGCTGCTGCGCGTAGGTCCAGGTGAAGACGACGTCCTCCGCCGTCAGGGCCCGGCCGTCGTGCCACTTGATGCCGCTGTTGAGGTTGAAGGTTACCTTGAGGCCGGGCGTCCCGTTGGGTGCTGTCCACGGCTCGGTTTTCCATGTCTTGGCCAGCCACGGGAGCTCGACGAAGGTCTTGGGGTCGAGGTTGATGGGGGTGTCGTAGATCACGTTGTTGAGCATCGTGTCCCACCACCAGTTGATCTCGAACATCGGGCTCGGCTGCTGGGGGTCGGATGTCCAGCCGATGTTGAGCACGGAGCCGTACTTCTGGGCCTTGTCGGTCGCCACGGTGAACGTCATCGCGTTGGTCACGCCGCTCCACCATGGGAGGTCGACGACGTTCTTGACCCTCGCGTTGTAGGGCGACAGGTACGCCTTGGCGTAGAGCGGGATGAATGGCACCTGCTCGGAGAGGTACTGCTGCGCCTTCTGGGCGCCCTCTAGGACCTCCGCGTTGGTCTTCCCGTACTTCAGCTGGTAGAGGGCGGCGTCTACGGTGCTGTTCTTGAAGAGCTGGAAGTTCTGCGAGGGTGGGGAGGTTGAGTAGAACAGGTCGTAGAGCCAGTCCACGTCGGGGCCACCGCCCCAGCCGGCAGTGTAGATGTCGTAGTTCTGC
Organism: Candidatus Bathyarchaeota archaeon; assembly: GCA_030691555.1. Classification (GTDB taxonomy): domain Archaea; phylum Thermoproteota; class Bathyarchaeia; order TCS64; family TCS64; genus UBA8941. The sequence goes on along the minus strand of JAUYEB010000090.1, from coordinate 2,776 downwards.
TCGAGGAACACCAGCGGCGAAGCCACCGATCTGGGCACCTCCTGAAGGTCGTATTGGATGCCGAGGGCGTCGAACTGTGCGGCGAGCTCCCGCGCGGAGAATATCCTGTGCGGGTGCTCGGTGCGCGCGATGATTGTGAGGGCCCGCATCGTGGCATTCGTCTCAGGGTCGATCCGTTTCCCGTCGGATCCCTTTACGAATCCTATGCTGTTGAGCAACTCGTCGGCCTTGGTCGGGTTGAAGTCGAAGGCGGTGTACGTGGTGCCGCCCCATGGGCCGTATCCGGGGGAGCCGAGGAAGGTGTTGAGCTTGTAGCCCAGACCCTGCAGGCCTTCCCTGACGTACTTGTCCTTATCAGCGAGGTAGGCGATGGCCTGCCTGAACTTGGCTAGGTTGAGCGGGTATCGCTCGGTCTGGAGGCTGAAGCCCCACATGCCCTGTTCAGCGTTCTGGACAGTGGCGAGCTTCCCGGAGTCTAGCCCGGGCTGGATGTCCGGTATCTGCTCCGCCTCGAAGAAGTCGACCACGTCGACGTCCCCCGAGAGGAGTCCGGCGACCTCCGCCTCGGAGGTGGCGTATATCTTGAATCGGAGCTCCTTGAAGTACGGTCCCTCAAGGGTGCCGATGCTAGATGTTACGCCTGCCTTGGCGGCGGGTGTGATAACTGCCGACAGAAGAATCACTGTGGCAACTATCATGATTTTTAGCGTGGAGAGGTTTGTACTCTTCATGATCCTCATGTAGATGTGACGAATCGGAATGTATTTATCAATTGCTCTTAATAGTTCGAGGCGAAGCAGTCGCGGAATCTTGATCTCCTTGTCGGGGAAAACGGCCGAGAAGGTCTCCCGGATGGAGACACGCCCCTACCCGGGCTCGCGTTACCAGCCCATAGTCTCGGCGATTCTTCTGATTTTGTCCGCGTCACTGTTCTCCACCTCCTCGATGGCGGATTTCCCCCTCAACGCGGCGTTTTTCCTCATATTCTCGTCTCTGACCCTCAGCGTCGCCATCTTCCCCCAGTACCAGGAATTTTCTGCTATGAGAGGCGATCTTGTGAAAAACGGGGTCGCGAAATCTCGTATTGGTAAAGGCCTAAGCAGGTTTATGCCGCTTGTCGCCCTTCTCGTCGTCCTGATTTTAGCCCCGGTGGTCCTGATTCTGGTCGCGCCTCCTGGTCTCTTCCTGGGGGCGGTGACGGGTATGATCGCCGGCTTCGCCGGTTTCCAGCTCGCCTTCACCTTGTACGTTAAGCGTTGGGGAAGGGCGAGGGGGCTGAGGCTGTCCCGGTACACCCTGTATTCTGAGGACGGGGAGGGGAAACGCCTCGTCGTCGAGTACGGTTTGAGGGCTGAGGGGGTCTGAGGTGGATCGCCGGCTCGTCCTCGACTACCTCACCCCCATAGTGTTATGCCTCGTCATCTCCGTCGGCTTCGTCCGCCTATTCATACTGGGCGGCCTGAGCAGCTCGATCCACAGCTCCCCCTCGGGGTTCTACGAGCAGCTGGTGTGGACCCTGTCGCTCACGCTGGTGGGTTTGATAGGCGTCACCTTCCTGTATTGGATGACGAGGAGGAGGAAGGACTTCGAGATACGCGTCGTGGTCGCCCTGATAGTGGCGCCCACGTCGGCGATCCTCGTTATAATCGTCTCGCAGACCGTGCTGATGGTCGTGGCGAAGGCGGTCTCCTCATTCATGGCGTCGATCATCGTGCTGATCTCGCTTTACGTGGCGGTCTTCTCGATGATATTCATAATAAGCAACGTCTTCTCGTCCCGGGTGAGGAACTTCATCTTCATCGTCTACGGGGCGCTCCTCGGCTCTTTCGTCAGCCTCCTCCTCCCGACGGTTTCACTCGTCGTGATGCTTGTGGCGGTGGCGGCTTTCGATCTCGTAATCTTGAACACGGGCTGGGTGCTGGAGGCGATAAGGGGGTTCGGGGCCTCCAGGGGGAAGTCGTCTCGGCTGAGCTACGTGGGGGAGGATGTCGAGGTCGGCATGGGTGAGCTGGTGTTCTACTCCTTCCTCCCCGCCCACGTCGAGGCATACTACGGCTCCGTCCTACTTGTGACGACCCTCCTGATGATAGGGATCGGCGTGTCGCTCAACCTCTGGGTGCTTGAGAAGAGGGGGGTCGTCGCGGGACTCCCGGCCCCCATATTCCTGGGTTTGGCCCCCCTGATAGTCTCACTACTCCTCTAGGGTCATCGATTTGGGACCATTCTTTTCAATGACGTCCGCGATGACTAAGCCATGGGCGCCCCCGATCCCGCACTTAGCCCCGATGAACTCGCCTACTACTCGCGGCAACTAGTCTTATCGGAAATCGGTCTGAAGGGGCAGAGGAGGCTCAAGAAGGCGAGGGTCCTCGTCGCGGGCGTCGGCGGGCTGGGGTGCCAGATCACCGTGCAGCTCGCCTCGATGGGCGTCGGGTACATTCGACTCGCCGACAGGGACGTGGTGGAGATGAGCAACCTCCAGATGCAGCACCTCTACGGCTTCGACGTCATCGGGTACCCAAAGGTTGAGGCGGCCGAGATGAGGCTCCACAAGGTGAATCCCTTCATCGACATAGAGGCGGTCCCCGCATCGGTGAACAACCGGACCGCCTCGAGGCTGGCGGAGGGGGTCGACCTCGTCGTCGACGGCCTGGATCGCCTGGCGCCGCGTCGCGCCCTCAACAGGGCGTGCGTGGGGCTCGGTATCCCCTACGTCTACGGGTCCGTTATAACCCACGTCGGTAACGTCTCGACGATAATCCCCGGAGAGACGCCT
>JAUYEB010000014.1 GCA_030691555.1 Candidatus Bathyarchaeota archaeon | reverse complement strand
CGGGGTTGATCGGCGCCTTGACGTCGAGGGCGACCCTGTCGACGTAGCCGCTCCTCAGCACTTTGTCTATGTTCTCCTTGACGCTGCCGTTGCTGTCCAGCATCACCTTGAGGCCGCGGCTCTTCGCCAGCTTCGCCGCCTCGATGACGGCGTCGGGCTGGAGGACGGGCTCGCCCCCCGTGAAGACGACGGCGTCGTTGATCAGCCTGTTCGCCTCGAAGCGCTCCCTGAGTAGGTCGATGTCTATCTCCCTACCCGAGTCGAGTGGGATGAGGCCCGAGTTCTGGCAGTAGGGGCACCTGTAGTTGCAGCCGGCGCAGAAGACGACGAGGCTGACGTTGCCGTACCAGTCGACGGTGGACATGTCGGTGATTCCGCCGACCCGCAGCCTCGTCTCTGGGGTCATTTGATCAACTGACTGATGCGGGGTGGGATTTAAAGGGGTCTGGCCCGTCGGGCTTCGTCGGCGCGGTGCCCCCGATTATGCTTATGTGGGCGAAGTCTTCTCCGACGGAGCCGTGCCAGTGGCTCTCGCCGGCGGGGATGAAGAACGCCATGCCCGGCTCGGCGTGGTGCTCCCTCTCCTTGCTCGCGACCCTCCCCCTGCCGCTGAGTATCCAGAGGCATTGGTCGTGGGCGTGGGTGTGCCACGTGTTCCTGACGCCCGCGGGGAAGGATACGAGGCTCACGTTCAGGCTCGTCGCCCCCGTCTCCCTTCCGAAGACCCTCTTTATCGTTACCTCGCCGGTGAAGATGCCGCCCGACGTCGGCTCCGCCGCGACCTCGCCAAGTTTCCTGACCTGCATGACCCATCACATGATGGTGGCGGGTTCCATAATTCAAGCTAACGCCCTCGGGGGAAGGATTTAACTCCCCCCTGCGAGGGTGACATAATGGGTTCGCTTAGGGGCAGGTGATGTTGTGGTGGGTAAGAAACCGGAGCTGACGGAGGACGATCTACTCTTCCTCGACACCCTCCACGGGTGCGGCTTCGGCCACGTCTCCGAGGCCAACCTGAAGGCCAGGCTCCAGGAGCGCGGCATGGGCGAGTCCACCTACAACGCGGTGAGGCGGAAGCTGATCTTCGCACGCTTCATAGGCGCCGTCTACGGGAACCTGACGCTTGAGAAGAAGGACTACTGGCCGCTAGAAGCCGAGGGTGACGAGGAGGCCGGTGAGGACGCAGGTGACGAGGGTCAGCAGTAGCGCGACGACCAGGTGTTTCCTCATTATTATCGACTCGACCTCCTTGCCCGCCGCGACGGTGGCGACTGCGTTGTTGATCTTCGACGGTGTGACGGCGCTGGCGACTCCCCCTGCGACGGCGTGGCTGCCGTAGATGGTCATGAATTGGCTCGAGTTTAGCCCGAGGCCGTCGGCGGCTGTCTTCTGTATCCTGTAGAAGAGGACGTTAGATGTGGTCTCGGAGCCGCCCACGATGGCGCCGAGGAAGCCGAGGCTGGAAGAGACATAGATGTACGCGCCGCCGAAGACGAGGGCGAGTGTCTCGCCGAGTACCTGGTTCATGGCGGAGCCGGACATGACGAAGCTGACGCAGAAGTAGACCATTATGGTGAGGATCGGTGCGGGGGCCCTTCTGAGCCAGAGGGAGAGGCCCTTGCCGAGCTGCTCCCTCGTGGGCCTGAGTGTGGCGAGGCTGATCACTATCGCGACGAATATCCATGTGTATATTTGGGAGAGGACGTCGAGGTCGACCCTCTGAGTACCGACCGTGATGACCTCGCCGGCTCCCGGTGCCTTGGAGAGGGCGTCCCCAACAGCGGGGAGGCTTACGACGGCGGCGAGGAGGGTGAGGATCACGAGGGGCGAGAAGGAGCGCCATATCTCGCCGCGTTCAACGATGTCTCCCGACGTGGCACCCGTCCCACCCCTCCGAATCGCCCTGTCGTAGATTGTAAGAGCCAGCATCGTTGATAGGCCCGCTATCACGCCGACGATGCGCAGGGGGATCAGCTCGTAGCCGAGGGCGTAGTCGATGCCGGCGCTCGCCAGGCACGCCGCCGCGAGGGTGATGCCGCAGATGAGGCCGGGGACCGCGCCCCTCCTCATCGACTTCCCGCCGCCAACGAGCCAGAGTATGGCGAATGCGAAGCCCGTCGAGATGACGGGGAGGAAGACCGCTATCTTGAAGGCGAACTCGATGGGGTTGAGGCCGAATAGCTGGCTTGGCAGTGTGATGGGGATGCTTAGGAGGCTGAAGCTTGTCGTTGGGTCGTAGCCGAGGACGGCGATGGAGATGGCGGCGAGCTGGCTGAAGCCCATCGCCGCGAGGAGTGGCGGGAAGAGGGCGGGGGTGACCACGCCGAGGGCGGAGAGGAACGACCCGAAGCCTACGCCGATGTAGAGCGCCTGCACCTCGTTCCCGGCGACCTGCCTCTTTATGACCGCCGAGATGGTCTGCAGGGCGCCCGCCTCCTGCATTATGTAGATGAGGAGCATAGTGGCGGCGACGGTGAAGGCTATGCCGAAGCTCTTGAGCACCCCGACGACGGTGG
>JAUYEB010000138.1 GCA_030691555.1 Candidatus Bathyarchaeota archaeon | reverse complement strand
CGCACTCGGTGCAGTACTTGGCGCCGCACTCCTTGCAGTCGTGGAGCTCCTGGGCGTCCATGCCGCATATCTCGCAGAGTGGCATCCCTGATCTATCAGGAGCCGACCCGGCGGCGCCTATAAATCTATTGAGCTAGGCGGCGGAGGAGCTCCTCGTCTATGTTGCCGCCGCTTATGATGACGCCGACGCGTCTGCCCTCGAAGCGGTGGGGGTCCTCCATGAGGGCGGCGATGCCGACTGCGCCTGAGCCCTCGACGACCTCGTGGTGGCGGAGGAGCATGAGGCGCAGGGCGTCGACGATTGTAGCTTCCTTGACGTCTATCCAGTCGTCGACGAGCTTTTGGCAGATGGGGAAGGTGACGCTGCCCTGCTCGATTCCGCCGTGGAGCCCCTCCGCGACGGTGTCGAACATGGGGATGTCGATTATCTTGCCCGCCTTGACGCTCTCGTGCATGACGGGGCTCGCCTCGGTCTGGACGCCGATGACCTCGGCCTTGGAAGCAGCCTTCATGACGGTGGCGATGCCGGAGATGAGGCCGCCTCCACTCACGGGTACAAGCACTACATCTAGCGCGGGGCCGTCCTCGACCATCTCCAGCCCCACGGTGCCCTGACCCGCGATGAGGTCGGCGTCGTTGTAGGGGCTGAGGAAGGGGAGCCCCCTCTCCCTGCTGATGGCCTGGGCGAGGCGCTCGGCCTCCATGTACTCGCCGCCGTGTACTGTGAGGTCGGCTCCCAGCGCCCTGATGGCGTCCCTCTTCACCTTCGGAGTGTTGCCGGGGACGACGATGACGGCCTTGACGCCGAGCTCCCGGGCAGCGTAGGCGACGCCCTGGGCGTGGTTGCCGGAGGAGGCGGCAACGACTCCCCTCGCCCTCTCCTCGGGGGTGAGGAGGGCGATCCTGTTCGAGGCGCCCCGTATCTTGAATGAGCCGGTTAGCTGCCTGTTCTCCAGCTTGAGCCAGACCTCGCCCCCCGTGAGGCCGCTCAGGAGGGGGGAGTGCTCGAAGGGGGTCCTCCTGACCCAGCGCCCCATTCGCTGGCGGGCCGCGTAGACGGCGCCTATTGTGACCATCGCTGGATGATGCGTCGAGACCGTATAATAATCTAGGCACCCGCTATGGCGCGGTGCGCCATCTGCCTCCGGGCGTCCGCCCCCGGGTAGGATGGGTCCCTCGACAGTGCCTCGACGACCTCGGCGTGGAGGGAGTTGAATGCGTCCTCGTCTCCCGATGCCGTGAGTAGTTCTTCGAGGGAGTCGACGAAGGCACCGAGCAACGGCTCTAGGGACGCGTTTTCCCTAAGAAGGTCCCTGATGAGCGCAGGACTCTCACCCGCGATGCTCTGGGCGAGGATGTACTGGAGTGAGAATGTGGAACCCGCCATCCTCGACGAGAGGGCGAGGTCCTCCCCCGTTAGGACCCGGGCGAGGGCGAGGTTCAGGGCGTATGGGAGGGAGAGGACGACGGCCATGCAGCGGTCGTGGCGCCCGACGTCGAGGGTGATCAGGTCCGCGCCGGGGAACAGGAGTTCAGCCTGTCTCCGTTCACCTTCGGGGTCGGCCACGGGGACGACGGCGACGACCCGCCCGTTGAGCGATCCTGTGGAGGGCCCGAACATGGGGTGGACGCAGAGCGGTGTGACCCCGAGGCGGCTCGCCTCGACGAGCGCCGGGTGGCTTCCCCCCTTGAGGCTGGCTATCTCGGCGAGGACCGCGCTACCCCTCATGTGGGAGGCGACCTCGTGGACAGCGGCGGGCGTCGTGCTTATCGGCACGGAGACGACGACGAGGTCGAGCGCCCCCACGGGTTCCAGGGAACCGTCCCTAGTGTCTACGGCCTCCACCTCGTAGCCGAGGCCGCGCAGGTGGCGGGTGAACCAGCCGCCCATCCCCCCACCGGCACCGACGACGCCCGCCCTCAAAGTGAGCCCCACCTTACCCTCGGCGGAGCGTATTTCTGCGTTGAGGGCAGGCACCGCTGCCTAGGCTCTTGGGTAGGAGCCGAGGACCTTCAGGCTCTTCGCGTAAGCCGAGAGTTCGCGCAGGGCGTCGACGGAGACGGGGTCGTCCCTGTGCCCCTCGAAGTCTATGAAGAAGACGTACTCCCAGGGCCTCCCCGGGTAGGGGCGGGACTCTATCTTTGTGAGGTTGAGGCGGCGGTCCGCGAGGGCGCGGAGGGCGGCGATGAGCGTCCCGGGCCTGTGGTCGACTGTGAATGCGAGGCTCGTCTTGTCCCTCCCTGTGGCTTGCTCCGCGCCGCGTCCTACGCTGAGAAATCGGGTGTAGTTCTCCCTGTTCGTCTCTATCCCCTCGGCGAGGACGTTGAGGCCGTATATCTCGGCGGCGCGCCTGCTCGCGACCGCCGCGGCGTCGCGGAGCCCCTCGTCCCGGATCATCTTCACGGCCCCCGCGGTGTCGAAGTGGTTCACCGGCTCGTATCCGTGGGCGGCGAGGTAGGCGCGTGTCTGACCGAGGGCCTGTGGGTGGGAGTAGACCCTCTTTATGTCGCCGGGTTCCACTCCGGGGTTGGCTATGAGGCAGTGGACGACGCGGAAGACGGTCTCCCCCAGCACCGTGAGGCTCCTCTCGTTGAGGAGGTCGCTGGTCCGGGTTATGCTCCCCTCGATGGTGTTCTCGACGGGGACGAGCCCCGCCTCGGCCTCACCCGCCTCGACGGCGTCGAAGACATCCTCCAGGTAGGGCCTCGGTACGGGCTCCGCCGAGCTGCCCCAGCGCTGGAGGACGGCGGCCTCGCTGTAGGCGCCGGGCATACCCTGGTAGGCGACCCTCATGGGTGTTCCTCCGCCTCGACGCATAGGTCGATGATGGCCCGGAAGACCCGCTCGGCGCCGTCGGGGTCGAGGCCACGTGCCTGCGCCTGCACCCGCGCCTGGTCGAGGACGATGCGCTCGCGCGCGGCATCCACGATTGGCTTGCCGTGGCGGCGTTTCACCTCGGCGATGGCCTCCGCCACCTCCACGCGCTCCGCCAGCCTCTCCAGAATCTCCTTGTTTAACCTGTTTATCTCCGCCCTGTGGGGCGCGATCTCTTCCTCGTAAGTCATCTTTTTTCACCTAGCACCTGGGGGATGAGCCCCCTCCTGAGGGCGTGGTCGGCGAGGACCGTGGCGACCATCGCCTCAACGACCGGGACGGCCCGGGGGACTATGCAGGGATCGTGCCTCCCCTCGACGCGTATCTCGGCCTCGGCCCCCGCGGCGAGGTCGATGGTTCTCTGGGTCTTGGATATGCTGGAGGTTGGCTTGAAGACGGCGCGTAGTAGGATGGGCGCGCCGGTGGTGACGCCCCCGAGGACGCCACCCGAATTGTTTGAGGTCGTCGAGACGCGCCCGTCCCTGATGGTGTAGGGGTCGTTGGCCTCTGAGCCCCTCATCGAGGCGAGCCTCCTCCCGGCGCCGAACTCGACGGCCTTGACGGCGGGCACGGCGAAGATGGC
>JAUYEB010000280.1 GCA_030691555.1 Candidatus Bathyarchaeota archaeon | reverse complement strand
ATTCTGCTGTTGACAGCGGGTCTCATGGGCGCAGGAAAGAGCGTCCTGGCCCAGAGGCTTGCCCCCCGTCTCGGCGCCGAGGTCATCCGCATGGACGTCCTGCGCAAGGCACTCCTCGAAATCGACCCCACCGAACACCGTCCGGAGGCCTTCGGCCAGGGGATCTATTCCGATGAAACATCCAGGCGTACCTATGAACGGGCGCTGCAACTCGCCGCCGAAATTCTGAAACAGGGACGCTCGGTCATCGTCGACGCCTCGTACAAACGGCGCGAGGAACGTCTGCGGGCCTTCGCCGCGGCTCAAGAATGGAATGCCGATTTCTTTCTTCTGGAATGCGCCTGTCCGGAGGGGACGGTAAAGGCGCGCCTCAACAGCAGGCAGAGGGAGGAGGTCGATTCCTCCGACGGTCGGTGGGAGATCTTTCTCGCCCAGAAGGGGGATTTCGACCCCGTGACCGAACTTCCGGAGAGATTCCACATCGTGATCGACACGGCCAGCGATCCCGACGCGTGCCTGACGGAGGCGCTCGGCAGGATCAAGGGATTGAAGCCTGCAAAGGAGGGGGGAGAAAAAGGGGCGACATGATTGCCGGAAGTCGATGGTCTACTTCTTTCCCGCTGTACTTTTCGACTCCGCCTCGGCGAGGCGCCTTTTCGTTTCGATGAGGAAGTAGCTCACCTTGTAATCGAGTCCGACGTTCGGATATTCCCGCGCGACCTTCTCGAACCGCTGCAGGGCCGCCCGATACTCCTTTATGTTGAAGTAGAACTGTCCCACATAGAATTCCTGCTCGCCCAGCGTCTTCTTGCATTCCCGGATCATCTTTTCCGCAAGGAAGGCGAATTTGCTGCTGGGGAAGCGGGCCACAAGCCGCTCCAATTCCTTCAGGGCCTTGAACGCCTCCGACTGGTCGCGGTCGATCGTCGTGATCTGATTGAAATGGCACATCCCAATCTGATACAGGACATAGGGCAGGTTCTCGTTCGTCGGGTGGAGATTGAGGAATTCGCTGTAGGCGAGTTCGGCCTCGACATACTGCTTGCCGCTGAAATAGGAATCGGCGATCCCCATCTCCCCCATGATCGCGTATTTGCTCAGGGGATACTCCTCCTTGAGCCGCTGGAAGAGATCCACGGCCTTCTTGTAGCTGCCGTCCTGATAGTACTCCACTCCCTGCTGGTAGAG
>JAUYEB010000132.1 GCA_030691555.1 Candidatus Bathyarchaeota archaeon | reverse complement strand
GTGGCCTCGACCCCGACGGCGCCGAGCGGGTCTTCCGGGCCATCATCGACCTATGCGTCCGGGCGGAGGGGAAGCCATGAGGGTCGCCTACCAGGGCATGCCCGGCGCCTACAGCGAGGCCGCCGTCGTCCAGCGATGGGGCGACGCCGCCGAGCCGGTCCCAAGGCCCTACCTGGAGGACGTCTTCGACGCCATCGAGGCGGGTGAGGCGGACGCCGGTCTCGTCCCCGTCGAGAACACAATCGAGGGGAGCATAACCCGGACCAGCGACCTCCTCAACGAGAGGAGCCTCACGGTGCTGGGGGAGACCGTCTTCCGAGTCGTCCACTGCCTCATAGCCAACCCCGGCGTCGAATCAGGCGCCATTAGGCGGGTATACTCCCACCCCCAAGCCCTCGGCCAGACCCGCGCCTACCTCGCCACCCACGGATACGAGCCGGTGAACTACTTCGACACCGCGGGGGCCGTGAAGATGCTAAGGGACGAGGGGCTCCGCGACGCCGCGGCGGTCGCGAGCAGGCGCGCCGCCGAGATATACGGGCTCAACGTCCTCGCCGAGGGGATAGAGACGAACAGGGAGAACTACACCCGATTTCTCAGCGTAGGACGCGGCGCGGAGCAAGCCACGGGGAGGGACAAGACGAGCCTCGCCTTCACCGTAGACCACAGGCCCGGGACCCTCATAGCGGCCCTACGCGCCCTCGCGGACCGCCGCCTCAAGCTCACAAAGATAGAGTCCCGCCCCTACCCGGGGAGGCCGTGGGAGTACGTCTTCTTCATAGACTTCGAGGGGCACAGGGACGACCCAGTCTCCGCCGACGCCCTGCGCGACCTGGCGGCCTACGCGAAGAGCCTGAAGGTCCTCGGCTCCTACCCAAGAGCCTAGGCAGCGGGGCCTGCCCTCAACGCAGAAATAGGCTCCGCCGAGGGTAAGGTGGGGCTCATTTTGAGGGCGGGGGTCGTCGGTGCCGGTGGGGGGATGGGCGGCTGGCTCACCCGCCACCTGCGCGGCCTCGGCTACGAGGTGGAGGCCGTAGACACGAGGGACGGGTCAATGGAACTCGTCGGGGGGCTCGACCTCGTCGTCGTCTCCGTGCCGATAAGCGCGACGCCCGCCGTGGTCGGTGAAGTCGCCTCCCACATGAGGCGGGGCGCGGTCCTCGCCGAGATAGCCAGCCTCAAGGGTGGTAGCCACCCGGCGCTCGTCGAGGCGAGCCGCCTCGGGGTCACACCGCTCTGCGTCCACCCGATGTTCGGACCTTCCACGGATTCGCTCCGCGGGCGGGTCGTCGCCGTCGTCCCTGTGGTCGACGCCGAGGGGGAACAAGGACTGACCAGAGGCCTGTTCCCCAGCGTGGACATAGTCACCCTTGACGCCGGGCGCCACGACCGCTGCATGGCCGTCGTCCTCTCGCTCCCCTACGCCCTGAACCTCGCCCTCGCCCAGGTCCTAACAGGGGAGGACCTCACCCTCGCGTCTAAGATGGCGGGCCCCACCTTCGCCCTCCAGTACACCCTCGCCCAGAGCATCGCGGGTGAGAGCCCTGCGCTCATCAGGGACCTTCTCAGGGAAAACGCGTCCCTAGAGCCGTTGCTCGGTGCCTTCGTCGACTCCATCGAAGAACTACTCACGGCATCGGGCAACGAGGACACGTTCAACGCCCTCCACGCAGAGGTCGTCGAGGCCCTGTCGAGGGACCCATCCTACGCCGATGCGGACGCCCGGAGGCAGAGGGCGCACTACGCCCTGACGAGTGCCTAGATTATTATACGGTATCACCCCATCATCCAGCGATGGTCACTATAGGCGATGTCTACGCGGCCCGCCGCCGTATGGGGCGCTGGGTCAGGAGGACCCCCTTCGAGAACTCACCCCTACTCAGCGAACTCACCAAGGGCGAGGTCTGGCTCAAGCTGGAGAACAGGCAGCTAACCGGCTCATTCAAGATACGGGGCGCCTCGAACAGGATCGCCCTCCTCACCCCCGACGAGAGGCGCAGGGGGGTCGTCGCCGCATCCTCAGGGAACCACGCGCAGGGCATCGCCTACGCGGCGAGGCAGCTCGGCGTCAGGGCCGCCATCGTCGTCCCGGGTAACACGCCGAACGTGAAGAGGGACGCCATCAGGGCCCTCGGCGCGGACCTCACCGTCCACGGAGACGAGTACATGGTGGCGGAGCGCCTCGCCCAGAAGATGAGCCGCGAAGGCGGTATGCCCTTCCTCAGCCCCTACAACGACGCCGACCTCATCGCCGGCCAAGGCACAGTCGGGCTTGAGATGGTCGAGGACGGCCCCGCGCTAGATGTAGTGCTTGTACCCGTGAGTGGAGGCGGCCTCATCTCGGGCATCGCCACCGTGATGAAAGCCGCTTCCAAGGCCGAGGTCATCGGCGTCCAGACCGAGGCGAGCCCCGTCATGCACGAGAGCGTCAAGGCGGGCAAGATAGTCGACATCCCCATGTTCGACACCGTCGCCGAGGGCCTCCACGGCGGAATCGAGCAGGGCAGCGTCACCTTCCCCATCTGCCAGCGCCTCGTCGACGACTGGATAGACGTCAAGGAGGCCACCATCGTAGACTCCCTACGCGTCATGCTCCTCCGCCACCACGAGGTCATCGAGGGCTCAGGAGCAGTCGGCATAGCCGCCCTCATGGAGGACCCACGCCGCTTCGAGGGCAGACGCGTCGGCGTCGTCATCAGCGGCGGCAACATAGACGAGGAGCTCCTACACCGCCTAGCTCAATAGATTTATAGGCGCCGCCGGGTCGGCTCCTGATAGATCAGGGATGCCACTCTGCGAGATATGCGGCATGGACGCCCAGGAGCTCCACGACTGCAAGGAGTGCGGCGCCAAGTACTGCACCGAGTGCG
>JAUYEB010000278.1 GCA_030691555.1 Candidatus Bathyarchaeota archaeon | reverse complement strand
CCAGTTCTTCACGGGCTCGGAGCTGGTCTCGGCGCCGACGGTGTACCCGGCGTAGCCGGTCCCCCAGCGGCGCATCCTCGTCTGGCCCTGCAGGTGCTCGTGGGTCTTCTTCCAGAGGAGCTTGACTGCCTCGGGGGCGCTGACCTTCGGGAGGGTGCCCCTCCCCTTGGCGACGATCGCCTTGAGGTTCTTGCTCCCCATGACCGAGCCGTAGCCTCCGTATCCGCAGGCGTGGCATAGCTTCGTCATCACAGCGGCGTTGCGCACGAGGTTCTCCCCCGCGGGGCCGATGTAGATGAAGCCAGGCTCCTTCCAGAGCCCTACGGCGGGCTTCCTCTTCGACAGCTCGGCGGTGACCTCCCTGTTGAGGATCTTTATCGTCTCCTCCCCGACCTTGCCCCAGAGGTGCTTCGCGGGCTTGATCTCGCCTCCCTCGTCGGTGACCTGTATGTAGACGGGCTCGTCGGCCTTACCGGTGACGATGACCCCGTCGTAGCCGGCCATCTTTATCTCGGAGGCGAACTCGGTCGCGGCGGTGGAGCCGACGACGCCGTTGCTGACGGGGCTCTTCCCGGAGCACATAATCCTGGCGCCTGGGTAGATGGCGGTCATCGGGCCGGTGAGGGCGAGGAAGATGTTCTCGGGGCTCAGGGCGTCGACGTCCCCCCACTTCTTGCCCAATCGATCCCAGAGGATCTTCGCCGCCAGCCCGCGGCCGCCGAAGAACATCTCCAGCGTCTCGTCGTCGAAGGTCGTGTCCTTCACCCTCCTCTTGGTGAGGTCGACGTCGAGGAACTTGCCCGCGTATCCGCCGGGCACCTAGATTACCTCCTCACCCTTCTCCCCGAAGAAGAGGACCGCCAGGTCCTTCGCGACCTCCACGGGGTGCCTGCTGAAGAGCTTCTTGTTGACGTTCGGCCCCTCGGGGACGACCGTGAGGGCGTTGTAGCCGGCTTCCACGCAGACCTTGACGCACTCGGGGTCGCCGTTGCAGAGGTTGCAGATGACGGCCTTGTTGCTAGCTGGGTGCAGGAAGGGGACCGTGCCTGGGCACGCCTTTATGCACTTGCTGCAGCTGATGCACTTCTCCGTATCGACTATCACGGCGGTCGTCACGGGGTCGACGCTCAGGGCGTCGACGGGGCACGATGCGACGCAGGGGTAGTCCTTGCACTGTGTGCAGAGATGGGGGACCTCTACGCCGGGGAAGGGCATGAAGACGCGGACGCGTGAGGCCTCGGGCCACATCCACCCCTCGAACTTCATGCTGCATGCGAGTTCGCAACGCTTGCATCCACTGCATGCGGCGTAGTCTCGGGCTATCCAGATCGGCTTGCTCATTGTATCACCGGAATTGACTGAGATTAATCTGTTCTCCGGATAAAAGGCTTCTCGGATGGGCGCGCCCGAGCGAAATATACGGCAAAACATATCGAATGTGGACCAAATCTGGGAAAAGACCATTTTTACTGGAAAAGGGGAGAGATGAGGCTTAGTCCCTCATCTTCTTCATGAAGGGCTCGACGTCGGCTAGGTCGAGCCTCTTCAGCGTCTCCTTCGTGGGTATGCCGCGCTCGTCCCAGCCGAGGGTCTCGAAGTAGGCCTGCAGCTTCTGGTCGACGAGCTTCTTGTCTGTGGTCTTGCCCTTGTAGGGTCCCTCGGGGAGGGGCTCGTAGAACCTTGGAGGGTTGTCGTCGTCCTTGAGCGGCTCCCACTTCATGTCGGGTCCTCCGAGCAGGAGGAGCGCCCTCTGCAGGGTTACTATCCTCGGGCCGGTCTCCTTCCTCCAGCTCTCGACTGTGATGGGGAAGCCGGTTATCGCCTTGGCGAAGTCGAACTCCAGCTCCCTGTTGGTTCGGCAGAAGTCGCAGAAGACGCCTGAGTCTGCGAAGATGGCGTCGCTCATGTCGCTGTAGCCGTCGCCGATGGTGGAGGTGTGGTCGCCACCCTGGACG
>JAUYEB010000271.1 GCA_030691555.1 Candidatus Bathyarchaeota archaeon | reverse complement strand
GACAATAGGGAGATTAAGACCCTCAAAGATGCCGCTTCGATGGGGGCAGGCGAGACGCCCCAAATGAAGGCCGAGGCACCGGGCACCGATGCCGTGAAGGATGATTAGGATGAACACGCGCGACTTCTGCTACCAGAACTTTGCCTGGCTGGGCGAGAGACTTAGCCGCGTTTTCAAGGGGCTGGAGAACGATCTCGACGCCGCCGCCATGAAGGTGACCCCCGACGTCTACCTCAGCGTCATCGGCGCTGGCGCGATGGCGACGCTGATCGTGCCGATCCTGCTAGTACTCGTCTGGCTACTGGGCCTTTGGCCCGACATGCCGACGCTCCCCATGAACGGCCTCGTGATAATACCCGCCTCCCTCCTGCTGCCGCTCGTAGTGGTCGTCCTCGGGATCATCGGCCCGAAGACGGGTGCGGAAAACCGCATCTCGGGGCTGAAGACGGAGATACCCTACGCCTCGATGTACATCAGCGTCATGGCCAGCGGCGGGCTCTCCCCCTACGAGAGCCTCCTCAGGCTGAGGGGGTTCACCCTCCTCCCACAGATGCAGAAGGAGGTGGCTAGGATAGAGACAATCGCCCTATCGACCGGGGTGGACCCCGTATCGGCCATAGAGAGAGCCGCAAAACAGGTGAACATCACCGAGTACAACGAGCTGCTCCTAGGCTACGCGTCTAGCCTGAGGACCGGCGGGGACACCCTCCACTACCTGCACAACCAGACGGAGAACATGTTCCTCGGCCTCGGCTCGCGGATGAAGGCGATGGGGGAGAACATGGGGATGCTCATGGAGACCTACACGATCATCGGAATCCTCGGCGTGCTCGGCATCTTCCTGATGTTCGTCATCGGGCTGAGTCTACCGATGGCCGGTGTGAATATCTCACCCGAGCAGTTCTTCTTATTCTCCTTCGTCGGGATGCCGTGCCTGGCTTTCCTGTTCATCTACGCGTCGGACGGTGGTCAGGTAAGCTACCCCATATCGAATTTCAAGACCTATCTGGTGTTCCTATGCTTCCTGCCTATAGGGGCCTTCGCCGCGACGCAGTTCGTCCTACCATTCTTCGACCCGAGCTTTACAATCGTTCCACAGATGCCCGAGATGATAGTGTGGATTCGGACCACGTACGGCTTCGCAGAGGGGACCGAGGCACCGATCGGGCTTGGGATCGCCTTGATCTTGATGTGCATACCAGGGGCTGCCATGGATTACTTGCTCGTTGAGCGTGATAAGAGCATTCAGAGTGGGGTGGTGCAGTTCCTCCGCGACCTCGTGGAGACGAGGAAAAGCGGCCTCAGCCCCGAGAGGTGCATAGACGCCTTGGCGGGGAGGAACTACAAGGGCTTCACACCCTTCCTCAAGCTGATCAACATGAAGCTGAACTGGGGCTACCCGATTCGCCAGATCTACGGAGAGTTCCGGGGGAAGGTACGCAACTGGCTCGCCCTTATGAACGTGTACCTCTTCATCGACACACTCGACGTGGGGGGAGGAAGCGTCGAGAGCCTCGAGTCGCTCGCGAGCTTCGCCGAGACGTCGAAGAGGCTGGAGGAAGAGAAGAAGGCGTTGCTGATGCCATTAACCCTCGTGCCCTACATCGGGATCGCGCTGCTCGTCGGCTCGACCGTGATGTTCCTCTCCTTCTTCGCGGGGGCAAACATGGGGGTCTCCATAGCCGCTGCGATGCTGTACAAGACCCTCCTCACGCCGCTGTGCCTGCACGCCTTCACCTTGGGTCTGGTCACAGGGAAGATGTCCTCGGGGCGCGTCTCGGCGGGTTTCAAGCACTCGATAGTGCTCGTCCTGGTCTCGATCGGCGGCGTCTGGGCGGTGGCGTACATGGGAAATGGAGGTATGAACCTATGAGAAGGCTAAAGGTTAGACGAGGCTTCTCTGAAATCATCGCTTCGGTGATATTGACCGCCGTCGTGCTCACCATCGGGGGAACGATCTGGTTTTACTCCCAGTCAGCTACAACCGTGATGACTGACACTTACATCGATGCAACTATGGAAACTTTGAATGAGGTGATTGAGCGATTCGCCGTAGAACACGTCAGCAACAATACCCCTCGCACTCAACTTTATGTTTGGGTATACAACTACGGCGACGTCCCGATAACCGTCGATGTCTACGCTACGATAAATGGAACCGATTACCACACTGATCTTGATAACCCCCTAACAATCGCTTCGAAGGATCACGCAGAAGCCACACTATCTATAACGGCTTCTAGTGGCGACGAGATAGCAATCAAAGCCTACAGTAGGAGGCAGAACCATGCATATTACACGTATTACATGCCGTAAACGGCGTAAAGGGGTCTCCACGATCATGGGGACACTCATATTTATCGGCATTCTCTTCACCTCCGTCATTCCGATGTTCTTGGTGATGAAACAGGCGGATAACGTCTATACCCAGAAAGTATACGAGATGAGAAATCGAGACGATGAACGTTCAAAGGAAAACGTGTTCGTGTCCGCCTATTCCGGAGGCGTAGAAGCATTAACCGTGCGAATAGAAAATAAGGGAAATGTACCCGTGAAAATTGTCCGTGTCTGGTTCAACGATGAAAGCTTCAGTGTAAATGTTCCAATAGTATCCAACTCAGCTGCAACACCACCCCCTTTCACAATCGATGTTGTGGAGGGCGAGAGTGTTCAAGTCAAAGTTGTTACCGAGCGGGGGAACGTGTTCTACTCGATCTCCGGCCCCCTTCTCTATACCGGTGGTGGATGGGTTACTGTTTCACTAGGCGTTTGTGTAGTAATATATAATCCCAAAGGAGGGCAGTATAAGATAGTTCTACATAATTCCACCTGGAGCGTGACAATGTACGAGTCTAAGAATCAGGAATGGCAGGACGTTATCACTTCTAATCCTGTTGATAAAGCCGGATCCTATTTCGTAAATGTCTATGAAAAGAAAGGGTCTAATTGGAAAGAGTTACCCGCATCACCGTTACCTATCGACATAACTTGGCCGAATGGACCACCCTTCATAATGGTGTGGATTAGTCCATAATAGATCAAAGACGAAAGAAGCGCCTAAAAACAGCGGTTCGACTCATTCGCGAATTCCATCTTCAAAATGAGGCGTTCTCTTTTCTCACCATATCCCTATTACTCTATTATTGGCACTACGACTTCTCAAAATTATGTCGTTGAGATTAAGAAACCCCTGTAATGTAATTGGGTGAACCTGGGAAAAATGTTGATTTTGATGTACTTAAATGAAAACATGTATGGATAATATGTATTTCCGGTTCGCAAATTATATAATAACACATGTAGACGAAGACCTGAATAAGTTGGTACCCCTAACATGAATAGATCAAATTCACCATTAAGTCTAAAGGCATTCGCCGTCATCTTTCTCATAATAAACATTGGGATCCAACTCGGTGTCCCGTCGTCTCCGCCGGTTTTGGGCGACGTCACCATCAGGCCGCCCAATCTCTGGACCCCCGTCTCGTTGGTGGACGCCACGGCGATACCCATCCAACACAGCGTCAACCTCAAGTACACCCTGCAGGAGGGGAGACGGTACCACGCCTTCCTCGTGGGGAACTGGACGGAGACGAGTTCCCAAACCGACTATGACATATACGTCAGCGGGCCGGGCGGGTCCTACCGTTTCACAGAGGCGACAGGGTTACCCGAACAGGTCTTCAACGACGAGAGGGAGCAGTTCTTCGCGCCCAAGGCGAGCGGGGAGTACACCTTCAACATTCACAACGACGAGGGTGACAGCGGGGGCGCGAACCCCGCGGTCTTCATGCTGATCGAGCACATCGACACCGATAAGGTTTACAGTGCCGACCTGAAGGGCCGTACCACGGTAAGCGGAAGCTATACGACGTACAATACATACGCCGTAGAGTTCACGACGTACTCGGGCTTCACGGTCTATGTGGATACCCCCGATGACCTGGACATCTTT
>JAUYEB010000068.1 GCA_030691555.1 Candidatus Bathyarchaeota archaeon | reverse complement strand
GGTCACTGGATCTTGATCGATCGCCCGGAGCCGCGTTCCTGCTTCTTCTTGATTACTGTCTCGAGGACGCCGTTCCTGTACGCGCTCACGGCCGAGTCCTCGTCGACCTCGACGGGGAGCTCCAGCTCCTTGTGGTAGCGGCGCTCGGGGTTCGTAACGTCGATGGTCAGCGTCTTCTCGGTGGCGTAGAGCTGTATGTCGTCCTTCTCGACGCCGGGCAGCTCCGTGATTATCTTGATCTGCTCGGGCTCCTCGATTATGTCGACGAGGGGCTCCCTCGTCTCCTGGAGGCTGAGGGGCTTCTTGTCCTCACCGCCCACGGGGTTGGGCTTCATGTTCCCGAACTCCCTCACGACGGGTTTCCCGTCGGGCCCGATCTTTACGGAGTATCCGTAGACGAAGGGGCCGTACTCCTTCTTGACGGAGCCATCGGGGAGGGTGTGCTCCTGGGCGAGGTCATCGGGTATATGCCCGAGTTCCTTGAAGAAGTCGGCCATCTCCTTCTCCATCTCGTCGACCATTCTCTCGAGGTCGGGGAAGAAGAACGGCGACCCGCGCTTCCTGCGCTTCTCCCACTCCTCCCAGAAGGACATTAGAGTGCACCGAGTAGAGTGAGCGGGGATGCACGTTTTAAGGGTATCCCGAGCACCTTAAGAGGCTCCACCGAGAAGACGCTCATAGTATGCCCGTTCTCGCAGCCTACAACGAGATCGCCCTGAAGAGCAGCTACGTTCGCAGCTCCCTCGAGAGGAGGCTGGCGGCTCAGATCACCTATGCCCTCATCCGGAGCGGCTACTCGGAGGCGAGGGCGAGGAGGAGGTTCGGCAGGATAATCGTGGACGGGGTGCCGGCGGAGGCGGCCGGGGTGGTTGCGGGCGTCTTCGGCGTTGTCCACGCGATACCCGCCGAGGCCACGGGGTCGAGCATGGAGGAGATCGAGGAGCTCGCCGTGAGGGTGGCGGGGGGCGTGCTAAGAATGGGCTCCACGTTCGCCGTGCGCCCCAAGGTCGTCGGGGAACACCCCTACGGGAGCAGGGACGTCGCGGTGAAGGCGGGTGCCGCCATAAACGAGGCCTTCACTGAGAGGGGGATCAAGGTGAACCTGACACGACCCGATGCAACCATCGGCGTCGAGGTGAGGGACAGGGAGGCGTTCGTCTACACCGACGTGGTCGAGGGCGTCGGCGGGCTACCGTACGGCTCCCAGGGGAGGGCCGTCGCCCTCTTCAGCGGCGGGATAGACAGCCCCGTGGCGACCTGGCTGATAATGAAGCGCGGCGTAGAGGTCTACCCCCTCTTCATGGATCAGACGCCCTACGTCGGCGAGAGCTACCTGACGAGGGCCCGGGACGCGTTCATGAGCCTGGCGAAGTATGTGCCAGCCGAGGGGTTCGCCCTGTACTCCGCCCCCATGGGCGTGGTGATGGAGAGGATCCTTGAGTCGCCGGAGCCGCGGTTCACCTGCATCCTCTGCAAGCGCGCGATGTACAGGATCGCGGAAGAGTTCTGCAAAGAAAAGAACGCCAAGTCTATAGTGACCGGGGAGAGCCTCGGCCAGGTCGCGAGCCAGACCCTCGACAACCTCTACGTCCTCGACTCCGCCGTGAGCATCCCGGTGCTGCGACCGTTGATAGGTCTGGACAAGGTAGAGATCGAGGACAAGGCCAGGAAGATAGGCACCTACTCAGTCACCGCACACAGGGTAGAGGGCTGCAAGGCCGTGCCTTCGACGCCGGCCACCACGAGCAAGGTGGAGAAGATCGAGGCGCTAGAGGCGAGCCTCGGCATCGCGGACCTCTGCTCGGAGGTCGTTAAAGGGATAAAGGCGGGCCCAAAGGAGAAATAGCCGACGCTCGTTAGTCTCGGTGAGTATGGCCATGGGCATACCAACCGATGCGCTCGCGGACAGCGTTGACCTCGACTTCAAGGAGCTTGAGGAGCACTGGAACACTTACCAGCTCAGCGACGGGACGAAGCTCAAGGTGAAGCTGATCGTGCGCGGCGTGAAGAGGCTCAATCAGTTCGAGCCCGACGGCACGCCCGTCTACCTGATCAACTCGATGAACGTCGTCAGGGCGCTCGACATCCCCGAATCGGTGAAGGCGAAGCCGAAGAAGAGCAGCATGCCGCCGGTGTAGCGCCTTGAATCTCAGGCTCCTCGCCTCGACCCCCGCCGTGGAGACCCTCATCGCGACGGCGATGCTCACCACGATGAGTGGCGCCGCGCCCTCAAGCCTCTATAGCAGGCTCATCTTCAACCCTACGAAGGTCGCGGAGATAGTGGGGCGCCTCGAGGTCCAGCACGGGAGCATACTGGAGCACAACAGGCTGAACTGGCTGCTCGAGGCAGGGGAGGGGGAGGTGCTTAAGGTCCTGCTCGTGAACCGGTTCTTCACATTCACTAGGTTCGGCTCGAATCAGTGGCTGGTGAGCGCGAACCTGCGCACCGTCATCGAGTACGCTACTCTGGGGGACGAGTTCGGGGACTTGTTGCTAGAGTCGATAAGGGAGAAGCTGCCCTCAGTCTACGCCTTCGGGAGACGGGGTCGATGAAGGTCGAACTGCTAGCCCACACACACAGCGCCGAGCTAATCTCGGCTCTACCTGTCTCCGAGGTTCCCGTAAAGGATTTCCTAGCCCACCTATCCTTCACGTTCGCTATCGAGGGGATAAGCAGGGCCTGCAGCCACCAGCTCGTGAGGCACAGGGTCGCCAGCTTCAGCCAGCAGAGCCAGCGGTATATTCAGGTGAAGAGGCTGCAGGGACACGTCGTGACCCCGCCCACGGTGGTGGAGAAGGCGAAGGAGGGCTTCGACTCCTTCATAGGCGAGGCGAGCGACGCCTACGCCAAACTCGTCGCCGAGGGGGTCCCGAGGGAGGACGCACGCTTCGTACTCCCGAACGCGACGGAGACGAGCCTGCTCATGACGATGGACGGGGGGAGCCTCACGCACTTCTTCGGTCTGCGGCTGTGCGAGAGGGCGCAGTGGGAGGTACGCGCCATGGCGGAGGAGATGCTGAAGCAGGTGCGGGGGGTCGAGCCGGAGCTCTTCAACAACGCCGGCCCCTACTGCGTCCAGCTGGGCAGGTGCCCCGAGGGCAGGTTCAGTTGTGGTAAGATGGATGAGATGAGAGAGCGGTACGGGTCGAGCTAGCCCGGTGCCCTCTTCAATGTGTACGTGTTGTAGGCAAGCCCAGAAAAGAGTTGGGCTAGTCCTTTGGCTCGGGGTCCCTCTGGAGGCTCCCGCTGGTGCAGTGGATGCTGCCGCTGTTCCTGGGGCGGGTGAGGCTGCTGCACTCGACCTGGGTGACGTCGACGCCGATGGATTCGAGCCATTTGATGTTCTTGGGGTTCGCCGCGGGGACCATGATCTTCATGGGGCCGAGGACGACGCCGGTGTCGGGGCCCTTCTTGAAGCCCCTCGTGTCGATGCTGACGAGGTCGTCGGGGGGCGTTATGAAGTTCCAGTTCATCTCCCTCTTCATCCACTCGACGAGGTACTGGTCGTAGAAGCTTGGGTCGGCGACGCTCGTGTGGCGGTCGATCATGCTGTAGTGGATGGTGCCCTTGCGTGTGCCGTAGCCGGGGCCGAGGCGTATGTCGACCTCGGGGTCCTGCTGCTTCACGATCCGGGCGTACTGCTCGTGGCCGCTCTCGTTGGCGCGGTGGATGGCGGGGTCGCCCGTGTTGCCGCGTGGGTAGTGGACCTCGATTAGGAGGTGCTTCTCGTCGAGCCAGCCGCAGGGTCCGCCCTCGACCATGCCGTTACCCGTGATCATGCCAACGACGGGGCACCCGATCTTCGCCAGCGTCTGGTAGGTGGGCTTCTCCTCACCCATCCTGATCCAGTCGTACATGCGCAGGATGACCTGACCGTAGACCGCGGCGTGGCAGACGTCGTCCGTATAGATGGCCTTCACCTGATACGGCGGGTCGTACGGGTCGGGGTCCCTGACGATGACATTGACGCCGTTGTCCTTGTACGCCTTGACGAGGTTCTCATGGTGCTCAACGAGCTCGTTGAGGTCTGGCTTGTAGGTCATGCGCCAGGCGGCGAGGCTCGCCTCGTGCGGCGGCCACGGCGTCTTCTTGCCAACGTTGAGGAACTCCTTCCCGGGGCGGTGGACGAGTACGGTGCGTAGCTTCCCGATGCTGGAGTTGGCCTTCCACTTGCTGCCCCAGTACTTTGGCATCATCTCCTCGAACTCTGAGAGGACCTGCGGGTGGAGCCTCGTGTATATGTCCTTGAGCTCCTCCTCGGCGTTCATCTTCTTGGGTTCGGGCATTTCAGTCGCTTAGATGTGCTGGAGAGGGTTTAAAACACCTGCCCCGGGGGGCGGCCGCGTCGGGACGGGCAGGTGGGGGCGCATCTGTTGGTGGGGTCCTCCACGACCCTGAGGACATTCCTCCCTAGGGGCGTCAGCTCGGCCTCGTCCGGCTCCGAAAGGGTGCCGTAGCGGATGAGCCTGAGCTCCCGGAGTATCTTGGCGTTGAGCTTCAGGGTGGAGAGGGGGACACCACGGGAGTCGCTTATCCTCTGCAGGATGCGCGACACCCTCTCCCCCCTTCCGCTGATGTTGCTCAGAATCAGGACCTGGTTCTCGTTCAGGGCTCTTAGTAGAAGCCGCCTGAGGTCTCCCTCTTCGGCTTCTAGTGATTGAATTGGTGGGACATTGTTCACCACTCGAACACTAGCGGGTGGGCGTCGGTTTTAAAGGCTTGCGGTGCAGGTACCGTCGCCAACTTGCGTGGCTATAGATAACGAATTTTTTTTCGGCAGCGCCTCCGGAGGGAAGCGTTTTTTTATCCACGGGTGATTAATAGGTTGCAGCGCCTCCGACCGTGGGGTTAGCAAGTGTATAGATTTGTCGTTTGAGATCCAGGAACTTCCCGATGTAGTTAAGATTGTGACGCTTCTTGAGCTTCAGGGTAAGAGGAGGGCGTCTAAGAGGCAGCTAAGGGCGTGGCTCGACCGCATCTGCGGGCACGACATGTGCGTCGACGCCTCGGAGTTCGAGGAGGCGCTGACGGAGATGGTGGCGGAGGGCCTCGTCACCGTCGACGAGGGGGGGATGGTCGAGCTGACGAGCAGCGGCGTGCTCCTGAGCGGGGAGTGGGAGAACCTCTTCGTCGGCGCGGAGCCGATCCTAGAGATCGTGACGGGGCTCACGGACGGGAGCATCACCGGCCTCGTCGTCATACTGAGCAGCTACCTGACGAACCTGGACACGGCGTACACGATATTCGCGACGCTTCTGACGCTGGCGAGCGTCGCCCTGACTAACTTCAGCAGCTTCTTCCTCGGCGGGAAGACGGAGGACCTCCGCGACATGATCCGCCTCCAGAGGCTCATAAACTTCAGCCTCGACGACATACCCGACAAGGAGGAGCGGGAGAAGAGCCTCCGCCTCGTCTCGCGTCTCTTCAAGATGTTCAGGAAGGACCTCAACAGGTCGAACATGAAGGCCGCCCTGGTGAGCGGGGTGACCACGTTCCTCGCCGGCATCATACCGATAGCCCTCTACCTCTATCTCCCCAGCCCCCTCGACATCCTGATCTCGCTGGGCTTCGTGGCGGTCATAGTGGGCGTCTTCCTCGTCCGATACAGGTCGAGGAAGACCAGGGTGAACTGGAAGATCAC
>JAUYEB010000018.1 GCA_030691555.1 Candidatus Bathyarchaeota archaeon | reverse complement strand
TCTATCTGGAGGCAGCCGAGGCGCCCGATGGTCTCCTCCACCCGCCTCTTAGTCGCCCTCCTCGGCGGGTCGCCTATGCCCTGCTTCTCGAGCTGTAGCCGACGAACGGCGTCCACCGACACCTTGAGGGATGAGAACATTCACACACCACCGAGCGGCTTGAACATTCCATCTTTAACGTAGACTTAAACCATCCCCCGAGAAACTGTGGCAAGGTGGGTGAAAGTGGTCTCGGGGTTTTCTTTGGAGAGCACAAGCAGGGCTATTGGTGATGAGTGGAATTGGGAAAGAGATAAATCGATGAACGTAGATAAAGTTACATGAGGATAGATGGACCTATTTGGGATGTTTGAGTTCGCGGCCCTCCTGGGGATGGTGATCATCCTCCCCCTCGCCTATGTCCTCCTCAAGGGGAACAGGCCCGAGAGGCGGGAGAGGCCCAAGCCTCAGCCACCGCCCGAGCCGACGTACTGGAAGGAGATGGCGCTCTACAAGTACGGCGAGGAACTCCTCGAGGTATACAGGTCTAGGAAAAAGGAAGACGAGAAGTGACGCGTCTGCGCCATGCTTATAGACCGGGGCATAGATTCACGTGGGGATAAGCCATGCCGGAGCAGCCCGCCTGGGAGATAAAACGCACCATCTACACACGCGCCGAGGAGCAGCACAACACCAGCCTCGGCCTCCCACCCGAGGCGCGGAACCTCCAGCAGATGCTCAAGCGCGGCGTCGTCGTCGTCGACAAGGTCCCCGGCCCGACGAGCCACGAGGTCGTCGCATGGGTCAGGAAGCTCATGGAGCTCGACCACATCGGCCACGGAGGCACACTCGACCCCAAGGTCACAGGCGTCCTCCCAGTCACCCTCGAGGACTCCACCAAATGCGTCCAGGCCCTCCTCGACTCCGGCAAGGAGTACGTCACCGTTATGCGCACACACGAGGACGTCGAGGAGAAGCACCTCGTCGAGGTGCTGAAGCAGTTCGAGGGGGAGATCTACCAGAGGCCCCCGCTCCGCTCAGCGGTTAGCAGGCGCCTCCGCACGCGTGTAATCTACAGGATAGAGTACCTGGAGGGCGGCGGCAGGAACTGGCTCTTCAAGGTCGCCTGCCAGAGCGGGACCTACATCAGGAAGCTCTGCAGCGACGTCGGTGAGGTCCTCGGATGCGGCGCCGACATGCACGAGCTGCGCAGGACGCGTAGCGGCCCCTTCACGGAGGCCCAGGCGGTCACGCTCTACGACATCGCGGACGTGATGGACCTGTACAAGGAGGGGGACGAGGCGCCGCTGAAGAAGATCATCCACCCCGTCGAGGAGGCGCTGGCCCTCCTCCCACACGTCTGGGTCAGGGACTCCGCGGTGGAGGCCATCTGCACGGGCGCCCAGCTCGCGGTCCCCGGCATACTCAGGCTGGAGTCGGGCATCGAGCCCAAGGGACTCATCGCCGTTATGACGCAGCGAAACGAGGCCGTCGCCCTCATGAAGGCCGAGATGAACACCGACACCATCGTAAAGGAGGAGCATGGCATCGCAGCCATCCCCGAGCGCGTCATAATGATCAGGGGCACCTACCCGAAGTCGTGGTAGGGGTGTCCGAGCACTACTTCTCAGAGAACCCTACCTCCCCCGAGGAGAGGGGCCTAATCAGGACCAGGCTCAGGGGGATCGACTTCACCTTCGAGACGAGCTCCGGCGTATTCAGCCACAGGAGGGTCGACAACGGAACACGCCTCCTCGTCGAGTCGATGGGGCTCCCGGGTGAGGGTCGGCTCCTCGACCTCGGCTGCGGGTACGGCGTGATTGGTATAGTTGCGGCGAAGCTGAACCCTCGCCTCGACGTCTGGATGACGGACGTCAACACACGGGCAGTCGCCCTCGCCGAGGGAAACACTGCTAGGAACGGCGTCCGCGCGACAATTAAGCACGGCAGCCTCTACGAGCCGGTGGAGTCCGAGGCGTTCGACGTCATCTTGACAAACCCGCCCATCTCCGCGGGGATGGCCGCCATCGTAGAGCCCATGATCGCTGGCGCACCCGCGCACCTCAACCCCGGGGGCTCGTTGCAGCTCGTGGTCCAGTCCAACAAAGGGGGGAGGACCGTCGCCGGATTTATCGAGGCGGCGTTCGGCGAGGCCGTCGTCGTGGCGAGGGGGAGCGGGTACAGGGTCCTCAAGGGCGTGAAACGCTAGCCAGTGCGGGTTTCTCAGACTATGAAGTAGCGGGGGCAGATCTCGCCGCTGCCCGCCCAGAGGGCCGTCTGGATGCTCTTTATCCCGGGTATCTCCGCGATCTCCTTCCCGAGCCTCATCAGGTGGTCGAAGTCGTGGATGACGCCTATGGCGAGGAGGTCGTGTTCGCCCACGGTCTTCGTCGCCACTATGATGTTGGGCATCTTGATGAGCGTCTTGAGGATGCTTGTGGAGTCGGTCTTGCCGCCGCCGCTGGTGGAGACGTCGATGTGGAAGGCCGCCATCCCCTCGTAGCCTATCTTGCCCGGTTCCACGACGACGGTCGAGCCCCTGATGTCCCCCGCCTCCCTGAGGCGCTGGTACCTGTTGATGACGGTGTCGGGGGACCTGTCGAGCTCCTTGGCGATCTTCCTGAAACTCGTCCTCGCGTCTCCGCTGAGGATCTCTATGATCTTCGCGTCGATCTCGTCCATCACGGTTCCTCCTTGAGCCCGTCCAGCTCGAAGTTCTCTGGGCAGAGGAGGATGTCCCCGACCCAGATGCTCGTCTTGACGTCCCTGACGTTGGGGAGGCCCTTGATGGTCTCGCGGAGGCTGTTTAGCTCCTTCATGTCCCTGAGGGCGGTGACTGCGAAGACGCTCTGCATGCCCATGCTGGGGGTGCTGAAGACGACGCCTGGCTGTTCCCTGACCTGTTCGACGACCTCGGTGATGTGGACGGGTTCGACGTCGAGTTCGAGGCTTGCGAGGCAGTCGAGTCCCAGGTGGCGGGGGTCGAGGAGGATGGTCGTCCCCCTGACGACGCCGTTCCTGCGCAGCCTCTGGAACCTCTTTATGATGGTGTCGACGCTTACTCCGCACTGCTTCGCTATGTCGGCGAAGTTGGTGCGGGCATCCCTCTGTAGGTTGCGGATTACCCTGACGTCTGTCTCGTCGAACTTCATCGCGGAGCCCGATTCATGGTTTGGTGGCACGCGCATTAAAGGTGCTCGATCAGCTCGACACTTCGGGGTTCTCCCGGTACAAAATGGCGACGTTGCCGATGACGTCGACTAGGGCGGAGCCCGTGGCGCCGGCTATCTCCTCGGACAGCTCCCTGCGGGTCTCCTTGAAGCCCATGAACTTGACCTTGATGAGCTGGTGGTCTGTGAGTGCCTTGTCTATGTTGGCGAGGGACTCGGGGGTGACGCCGAACTTGCCGATGTGTGCGACTGGGTCGAGCTCGTGCGCCTTCGCCTTGAGCTCGGCGCGCCTCTTGGAGGTGAGTTCCATGTTTGCACCTCCTCTACCCTCGGCGGCGGGGTATTTGGGTTTAGCCCTCGGCTAAGCCTTTATAGATTCGTCGGCGTGGTATTGGGTGCTGGAGCCCGGTCGTCTAGTGGACAAGGATGGAGGGCTTTGGACCCCCAGACCTGAGTTCGAATCTCAGCCGGGCTACCATCCTTCTCCGTCGTGCGTGCATGGTGGGGGGAGGGGGTCTCCTTCGCCGTCGTCGCGTTTCCGGTTATTCTCGTCGCTTTTAGGTTTTCGGGCCCTTTTTAAGGTGATTGGGCAGCGGAGGACCGCGTCTTCCCCATGAAGACCCACGTAGACGGCGAGACACTGCGCCCCTACATAAACGCGGGGCTCCTCGCCACCCGCCCCGAGAGGAGGCTAATCCGAAAATGGCGAGACCTCCTCCTCAGGCTCTACAGGGAGCCCGGCTTCGAGGAGCAGTACAGGAGGGACGAGAGGTACAAGGTCTTCCTCCACCAGGCCCTCCTCTCCGGCCTCGTCATCTCGAGCCTGGGGAGGGAGGAGCTCCTAGAGCTTCCACCCACATACAACTACCCCATGCACCTCTACCACGAGGACGCGACGGGGCGCAGGCCGTGCAGCCTTGAGGAGCTCGTGACCCTCCGCCACGAGGGCTTCTACGACGACCCTGCCTGGGAGGGGAGGATGCCCGCCCGGGAGCCGCTGAAGCGGTGGATAGCTGAGAGGCTGCTACGCTGAGCAGCCGATCCCGATGAGCCTCGATTAGAATCAGGTCGAGAAGAGGGCGGAGCCGTATGGGATGGGCGGCTCCCTCTCGCTGATCCCGCCGGGGTGGCGGAGGAGATCGCCGAGGCTCGGGTGGCTGCCTATCCTCGGAAATATGCCCTTC
>JAUYEB010000006.1 GCA_030691555.1 Candidatus Bathyarchaeota archaeon | reverse complement strand
CGACGACGCCCCCTACATCTGCCCCATCTGCCGGGCGAAGAGGGAGTTCTTCGCCGAGATACGCCTCAAGATACAGCAGAAGACGGGATAGAGGAGAAATTAGGAGGGGGTCTCCGGCTCGACGACCACCGCGGTCCCCGTGGCCGAGAAGACCAATACACCCATCGGGTACCCCATGTCGGACGTCTCGATGTCGACGCTCAGCACCGCGTTAGCGCCCATCGAGGCCGCCTTCGCCCTGCACCTGTCGATCGCCTCGGCGCGCGCCTTCTCTATCTCGTAGCTGAACGCCGTCACCTCACCTCCAATCATCGACTCAATCCCCGCGATGAACTTCCCCAGTAAGCCTCGGGTCCTCGGGGTGATACCCGACACTATGCCAATCACCTTCTTGACCCTGTACCCTGGGATCGTCGGCATCGTCACCACCATGAATCCCTGGGAGTCGCCGTCGAGACTCGAGCCGCACCTGCTGCAGAACTTCGCGCCGTCCGGGTTCGTCTCTCCGCACACCTTGCAGTTCATGTCCTTTCCCGATCTGGGCTATAGGCTCCGGTGGTTTAGGTGTATCCCATATAGAAACAAGAGAGGATATAGAGCGAGGTTCCGGTTGGGCTTATTCGTCCTTCCAGCGGTCGATCTCTATCTTGATCGAGTTGAGACCGAGCTGAATGTCCCAGAGGAAGAGCGCCAGCGACGCGACGAGGCTCAGCAGGCTCCCAGAGAAGAGGAGCTCTATCACCCCCTCGAGACTTGTCCCGAAGGTCACCGCCACGAAGAGCGCCAAGATCATGGTCGCGACGAGGAATATGCTTAGGACGGCGAGGGTCACCGCGACACGGAGCAACTTCGCCCTATGGTAGAGGATGTCGATCTCCTCGAGAAGTATCCGCCGCTGGTCGCCCTCGGCATGCCTAAGCTCCTGCGTCAGAGCCCGTATCCGGTCGATGGGGCGGCCGATACGGTTCGTCATCGAGAGGAGCAGCAACCCGATGCCCGAGATCAGGACGACGGGCGCCATCGAAGTCTGCAGGATCACGATGAGATCGGCTATGCCCATTGATCTGAAGAGACCAAGGGGGTTCTAATAAAACGTGTTACAGAAGGACAGCCGCCACTATAAGGTAAAATGCAAGATCGTGTAACTGTGGCCCCCTCCGAGTTTAGTCGGATCAGTCAATTGATATATGAGGGAGGGTTACTCTCATCAAAAGAATTTAACTTAAGCTGAAAGATTCACCCATATTTAAACTATTTATATACTTGAAATGACGCTTTATAAGGTAACGCCATGAAGTACGTCCAGCTCCGGTCCCTAAGGGACCTCATAATGCTCGTCGCATCCTCCCCCTCCAGCGGGGTCATCCAGCACCTGGCCAACGGGAGCACCCACCTCTACTTCCTCGTGGGCGGGACGCTCCACGAGATGTTCCTCTACTTCGTGAAGGAGAAGGAGCAGATCAAGGGCAGCTTCATAACATACAACGCTTACAGCGGCGAGATCGGGTCGGCCGAGAAGGTGCTCCACGAGCCAAACGTGAGCAGCTTCCCGGTCGTGGAGATAGTGAACCAGGACCTTCTCCCCGCGGATCTGCTGAGCAGGTTGGACGGCCTCTAGTCATGGATGATTGGTGAAGATCAATTGGCTGAGAAGATAGACCTACCTGAAAAGAAAGAACTACCTGAGAAAAAAGAGCTAAACATCAGCATTGAGAACGTCGTCGCCTCGGCGACCCTCGACCAGAAGATAGACCTGCTCGCCATCATGAAGGTCTTCAGGAACGTCGAGTACCGCCCAAAGCAGTTCCCGGGCCTCGTCTTCAGGCTCAAGAGGCCAAAGACGGCGACCCTGATCTTCGGCTCTGGTAAGATGGTCTGCACCGGCGCCAAGTCGGAGAAGCAGGCGAGGAGCGCCGTGAAGAAGGTCGTCAGGGAGCTTAAGACGAACGGGATCATCATCCTCGGGAAGCCGAAGATCGTTATACAGAACATCGTCGCCTCCGCGAACCTGCACGGCAAGATAGACCTTGAGACTGCCGCGGACATCATGGACAACGTCATGTACGAGCCCGAGCAGTTCCCCGGCCTCATATACAGGATGGGGGAGCCGAAGGTTGTCATGCTCCTCTTCGCCAGCGGCAAGCTCGTCTGCACAGGCGCCAAACATGAGGACATGGTCCGCGAGGCTGTGGAGAAGCTCCACGGCATCCTAGAGGACTACGACCTCATCTACTACGAGGAATAGTCGGGGGCGCCGGCCGTGTCCCACAAGAACAGCCTCGACCAGCGGGCGATTAAGATAATATTCGAGGCAGGCGACGACGGCATAATGCAGAGCGAGCTATGGAAGGAGCTCGGCGTCAGCAGCCGAGAGGGGTCGAGGCTCGCCCTCAGGTTCGAGGAGAAAGGTTCAGTAGAGAGGCGCAAGGTACTACACGAGGGCAGGTGGAGCTACAAGCTGTTCAGCAAGCGCGAATTCGTCACCATGAACTCTATCGAGGGGTGCCCGTGCATGATCTGCACCGACATCGAAAAGTGCTTCGAGAGCGGGATCAGGGACCCCGTGAGCTGCCAGGAGCTTACGTCCTGGCTCACCCCCCGAAAGACTGATTAGCAACGGCATTCAGGGGGAACGTAAGTTGGACCCCAGGTACAAGGAGGTCATAAAGTACGGTGTCGCCTTCGCCGTGCTTCTTCTAGCGTTCTTCGGAGGGAGCTACATCCTCAAGGGGTTCCTGGGGACCGAGTACCCGATGATGGTGGTTGTGAGCGAGAGCATGGTGCCGACGCTCGGCGTCGGGGACTACATCATAGTCGCCCAGATACCCGACGTGAACTCGATGCCGGCCGCGCCCCAGCCCGACGGGGAGATCATAGTCTTCCTCAGGCCGGGGTCATCGGACGAGTACATCGTCCACAGGGCGATCAGGAAGCTTGGGGACGGGGGCACGGTCAGCTTCGTTACGAAGGGGGATAACAACGCGTTCCCCGACGGCACGCCGGTCCCCGCCTCTAACATCATGGGTAAGGTCATAGGCCACGTCCCCCTCGTCGGCTACTTCAGCCTCTTCATAAAGACGACGCGTGGCTTCGGCCTCGTCCTCGCCTTCATGGCGCTTGCGTTCTTCATCGACTACATCCTCCCCCCGAAGAGGCACGTCGGGGGCAGGTTCCCGGTCCTCTCGCTAGTGCCTTTGGCCGTCGCGCCGTTGGTCGCCGCGAGCTTCTGGCTCATCCCAAACAGCGGGACGCACCTAGGCTTGGAGAGTCTGGCCCTCGGGGTCTGGTACCTCGCCTGTTTGCTCACCCCCCTCGCCTTCCACGACGACGACTCCGGGGTGATGCTCTGGCTCTACCACCTCGTCCTCATCATGGTGCCGATAGCGGCCGACATGGTATGGTGGACGAATCACATAACGCCGAGCATGTGGTGGGTCAGCAGGGGGAGCACCGTCCCTATAAACTGGCTACTGATACAGGAGCAGCCGGCGTTCGACACGGTCTTCAACTCCGTGCTCAGGTCCCTCATCCCCGGCGTGGTCATCTTCGTCGTTGTTCTCTACGCAAAGAGGAAGGGCTGGGAGCCTTTCGCGTCGCTGCAGAGGAGGCTCCGGGGTGCACCGCCCGAACCGCCGCCTACCGTGCCAGAGGCACCTGCGCAGGAGCCGGCTTCGCCCGCAGTCGCACCAGATTCAACCGACGAGCCCACGCCACCTAACTCGCAAGGGCTATAACCGGGACCCAGTCCTTCTATCCTGATCCAAGTTGGAGAACGTCAAGGTCGTCTCTTACGGCATAGGCGTCATAGGACAGAAGCTGGCGACCCACCTCCTGGAGAAGGAGGGTGTGGAGATCGTCGGCGCAATCGACATCAACCCCAAGATCGTTGGGAAGGACCTCGGCGAGGTCATGGGGATGAAGAGGCTCGGCGTCAAGATCAGCAGCGACGTCGACGCGGTCCTAGAGGAGACGAAGCCGGACATCGTCGCCCACACGACGATGAGCTACCTGAAGCAGACCTACACCCAGTTCGAGGGCGTCCTGAAGCACGGCGTGAACGTCGTCTCGACCTGCGAGGAGCTCAGCTACCCGTACGCGACCCCGGAGGGGAAGGTGTACGCGGAGAAGCTGGACAAGGTGGCGAAGAAGGGGAAGGCGACCATCCTTGGGACGGGCGTGAACCCCGGATTCGTCATGGACACGCTGCCCATCACCCTCACCGGCGTCTGCCAGAAGGTGGATGACATCTACATCGCACGCCAGATGGACGCAGCGACCCGCCGCATACCCTTCCAGACCAAGATCGGCGCAGGACTCACGGTCGACGAGTTCAACAGGAAGATCGCCAGCCACGAGATCACGGGCCACGTCGGACTGGAGCAGAGCATCCAGATGATAGCCGACGCATTGGGCTGGGAGCTCGACAAGATCGAAGTGGAGAAGCCGCAGCCCGTCGTGCTCAAGAAGGACGTGGCGAGCGAGGCGATCAAGGTGCCGAAGGGCAACAACGCGGGCTCGATGCAGATGGCCTACGGCATCGTGAAGGGCAAGAAGCTGATCACGATGGACTTCAAGGCGTACATCGGAGCGCCCGAGGAGTTTGACTCAGTCACCATCAAGGGCGTGCCCCCGATCAACGAAAAGATCAGCCCCTGCACGCACGGCGACTACGCGACGATCGCCATCACGGCGAACATGATCCCCCACGTGATCAACTCGGAGCCCGGCTTCAAGACGATGATCGACCTGCCGGTGCCCCACGCGACGCCGAAGCACATGAGGAAGTACATAAAGTAAACTTCTAACCGCACATTTTTTTAAAAAAATGGTTTTCTAGTCTTTTTACCGGCTCAGTCATTGATAATGTGGCATCAAATTAGGGTAAAGGACGACATATGTTTAAAAGTCGGGGGGCTATATGCCTTGGCGTATATCGGAAACCTAACGGTTGCCCGTGTACAAAAGGAGATAGAAAAAAAATGGGTTATAGAGATAGAAGCAGCAGTGGTCCCCGCGAGATGCACAAGGTAACGTGCTCTGACTGCGGCAAGGAGACGGAAGTCCCCTTCAAGCCGACAGAAGGTCGCCCGGTCTACTGCCAAGAATGCTTCGCCAAGCACAGGCCACCGAGAAGGTTCTAAGCCTAGTTAAGTGACCGAGAAGCGGAGTAATCCGCAAAGTATTTTTTTAATTTTTTTCAATCAATCTCTACAAGAGATAACTGTTCACGCTTCCCGACAGGGGGATGTGGCGAGTTTAAGAAAGGGGGTCAGCGTTTTCGCAGCGTCTTCCCGGCGAGGACCTTCCTGTACTTCCCGTTGTCAACGGTGACCGCGCCGTTGACGACGACGTAGGGGATGCCCTCGGGGTACTGGTGGGGGTCCTCGAAGGTCGCCTTGTCGATGACCTTGTCGGGGTCGAGGAGGGTGATGTCGGCATGCATCCCGGGGCGGAGGAGGCCGCGGTCGAGGATGCCGAAGCGCTGGGCGGGGAAGCTCGTCATCTTCCTTATCGCCTCCTCGAGGCGCATGACGCCCTCCTCTCGGACGTACTTTCCGAGGACGCGCGGGTAGGTGCCGAAGTGGCGGGGGTGGGGCTTGCCGAGGCCGAATGGGCCAGTGGTAGAGACGCTGCTCGCGTCGGTGCCCACCATCTGGTAGGGGCTCGCCATGATGCGCTTTATGTCCCCCTCGTCCATGCTGAAGATTATCATGCCGGGGGTCCCCTCCTCGGCGAGGATCAGCTTCCAGAGGGCGTCGAAGACGTCCTTCTCCTTCATCTCCCCGGCGATGGCGTCCATGGTCTTGCCCTCGTACCGCTTGTTCTTGTCGCCCTTGATGCTGGAGACCATGACGTTCTCCCCGCCGATCTCGCCGGCGAAGTTCTCCCAGCCGGGGAGGCCGTCCTTGATGTCCTTCCTCATCTTCTCCCGCTGCTTCGGGTCGGCGAGGCGGGCGAGGAGCTTCTCCATGCCGCCGTCGTGGGCCCATGGGGGGAGGAGGGTGACG
>JAUYEB010000106.1 GCA_030691555.1 Candidatus Bathyarchaeota archaeon | reverse complement strand
TGGAGGTTCAGGAGGCGATAGTTCCTCACCCTCCCCCCGTTTCGGGGCCCGCTCGGCGGGGAGTAGAACAGCCCCAGCTCACGGGGGGAGCTAAACACAGCCTCCGGGATGCCCTCGCCGAACACCTCCTCGATGGCCTCGGCGCCGACCTCTGGCAGGAGTCCGCCACAGGGCTTCTGGCGGTTATGCCCCCCCTTCTCTATGAGCACCACGCTCAGCCCACGTTTCGCGGCTATGATAGCGGCCGCTGCGCCGGCCGGACCCCCACCAGCCACCACGAGGTCATACACGGGATTCTCTCCCCCCGCGTGGCAGGTTCCTCACCAGCTTCTCGAGGAGGCCGAGCTTGACGCTTGTCTGGTTTTCGAAGTCACCGAGGAGCGCCTCGTGCTCCTTCCCGAGGTCGTAGCAGGTGGTGTCGTCGATGTCGATGAGGATGCCGGGGAGGCCTATGCCCTCGAAGTCGTCCTGGTGTTTGCAGTAGAAGCCCTCGCAGCAGCAGCCTATGTAGCCGGTCGCCCCTTCGTCTCGGAGCTTGATGAGGTTCTCCATGAGGTCCTCGAAGTTCACTATTGTTATGGGTTTGAGGTTGTACGCCTCGGCTAGCCTGTAGGCGTCTCCGATGGTGCATCCGCCGCACTGTGTGCAGCCGTCCCTCTCCCTGTACTCGCATGTCGGCAGCTTCGCGCAGTAGGGGAGGAGGAGGGCGCTGAATGCGCCGCCAAGCGGCTTATCGGTGTCGACGTTGACCTCGAATATGTGGTTCGACTCCGCCAGTGTGAGCCCTATGGACTCGTACCTCACCTTCCCAGCCGCCTTGAAGATCAGGTCGATGATGTCGCGGGGCGTGACACCGGGTATGTGGACGTTTTCTCGCTTGAAGGTGTCCTCGACGATCCTGAGGACGTTTCCGCGCTCGCAGTCGGCGCCCTTGAGGGCGGCCTCCAGGTCGAGTATGGCCCTCGATGGGAAGATGAAGAAGTCCCCCGTGATCAGCACCGTCTTGATGGTCCGGGCCGATGGGTCGAGGGTCAGGGAGACCCTTATCAGGCCGCCCGGGGTCTTGGCGACGGCGTAGACCACCGAGGGGGAGTTTAGCGGCGGCCTCTCTAGGTAGACCCAGTTGTAGGAGCGGAAGCCGCCGATCCTCTGAGCGAGCAGTTCCTCCTCGTACATGGTCAGCCCTCCCCCGGTCAGCTTCATGCCCAGCGACTCCTCGAAGCCCGCGGAGATGGCCTTCTTTATGGCGTCCATGGGTGGGACCCGGCCCAGCTCGTCGCGGACTGTGGTAACCCTCTCCTTGACGGAGGCGACCTCCTTGTCCTTCAGCTTCTCCAGCGGTATCCTGAGGGCGTGCAGCATCGTGTCGACGTCCACGTCGACGAGGACCGTGCCCTGGAAGAGGAAAGCCCCCTCCCTCTCCGTGCCGCCGGTGCCGGATATCTTCCTCCCGTTTACCTCGATGTCGTTCTTGGGGCGGAACCTCGCGTCTATGCCGAGGCTCCTGAGGCCGCGGATGGCGCCGTCGCATATCCTCCCGAAGAGCCTCTCCTGGTCGAAGAAGTCGCCCTCGACGTCGAAGTCGCGTTTACTGGCTATTATCTCCCAGCCGAGGGAGCTGGGGTCGAAGAGTATGGCGCCTCCTCCGGTGATGCGCCTGTTTATGTCGAGGCCGTTGTCCCGGCAGTAGTCTACGCGGACCTCGCTCTCCACCGACTGGTGGTAGCCCACGAGCACGGCGGGCGGGTCGAAGCGTAGGAATCGGAGGGTGTTTGGCGTCTGCCCCCTCGCCCGCGACTCAAGGACGACGTCGTCGAGCGCCATGTTGCGTGCCGCGTCGCAGAGCCCTGTGTCGAGGAGTCTCCAAGACAGGCTCAGTCACCTCGCCCCGCGGATGTGCCTGTACATGAGGGCGCAGCACTCGTCGTGTATCTGTGGTTTGAGGCCCCTCCCGAGTGCGTGCTCGAATCCCTCCTCGCTCGGGTAGGCTATGCCGTTCACTCCGGCGTCTATGGCGAGGACGTCGAGTCTGGATTTGGCTTCCCCCTTTGGCCTCGCGCAGCCGAGGAGGAGCGGCGTGGTGGGCATCGCCAGCCTGGCGGCGAGTATGACCCTGGAGACAGCCTCCGGCGTCGGGGGGATGATGTGCTCCATAGGGGTGTGTTCGAGGGGCATGAGGGCGACGACGACGACCGCGGCGGGGCTGTGCCTCGAGATTAGTTCGACGGCCCTGCCCTCGCCCTTTATGGCGCCGTTGTCGAGACCCACAACGATATGCGGGACATACTCTACACCCGCCTCCTCGAAGGTATCCAGGGTCCTCTCAAGTGCAGCTAGGCCCCCTTCGACATGATAGACGCCCCGGAAGGTCTCGTCGGACCCGATGACGTCGATCATCGCGGCATCTATCTCGGCGGAGGCGAGGGCACGGGCGACGTCGGCGTGGACGAGCCCCGTGTGGACCACCACCTCCAACCCGATCTCCTTCTTGACCCGGCTTATGGTCGGGAGGAAACCGTCGAGGGGGACACTCCCGTCGGGGGCCGAGCCGCCACTTATCAGGACGCCCCCGCCGCCGCTCGCCTTAACCTCGGCGCAGACCTCGTAGAGCCTCCCGGGGGTGGTGGCGGGGATCATCTCCTCGAGGAGCCTGCCCTTGCAGTGCTCGCATTGAAGCTGGCATCGGGTCCCCGTCACCGAGACGGCGGGGAACCTGAGGGGGTTCCTGGCGACGTGGAAGCTGGACTCGAAGTGGACCATCCCCGGGGCGTAGAGGTGTATCTGGTCGGAGAAGCCCCTGCGGGCCACGGAGTAGCCCTCCCCGTAGAGCCGTTGGAGTTCCCCACCCTTCGCCTCGAGGCAGCGGCCGATGTCCCTCATGTGAGTCTATCCCTTCCACGGTTACCCGAGCTGCGCCTTCACGCGCCTGATGTCTCCCTGATTAGGTTGGAATGGGAAGTTTCGCATGAGCCCCATCTCGGCCTGGGCGGGTGTGTCGTTGGCGAAGGGGCGGTTGCACGCGTTCTCCATCGTCCTCCCGGGGCAGCCGGAGGTCATGAAGGGGAGACCGAGGTCGATGATGCTCTCCAGCTTCTCTCCATGTACCCCGAAGCCGGTGATCCGCCCATCCCCGTCGAAGGCCATCGCCCGAGACTCCGCGAGGTCGTGCTCGATGAGGTACCTCGCCAGCTGTATCCTCCGGTACTGGCCCATCGGCGGCTGCGGGTGGTCCTCCATCAGGGACTTCTCCTCGGGGAAGAATGAGAAGAGGTGGACCCTGGCCCCCATGCCGTGGGCCTTCGTGATCGTGTCCACCATCTCCCTCTCGGTCTCCCCCACGCCGACGATGAGGTGGATGCTGGCGTTCATGCGCCCGAACACGGTGACCGCCTCAGCGAGGGTCGCCCAGTACTTGCCCCAGTCGTGAGGGCCACCGACGCCTGAGCCCCTGAGCTTGTCGAACAGCTCGGGTGTGGCCGCGTCCACGGCGATGCCGACCATGTCCGCGCCGGAGCGCTTGAGTTCGCGGAGCCAGCCCTCGTCCACGATCGTGGGCGTGATGAGGACGGAGATCCTCTCTGCGGCGGGCTTCAGCCTCTCGACTATGTCGAGGGTGTCGTCCCTGGCGCGCAGGTTCGTTATCATGGAGACGCAGACGCGCTCCACGTGGCTCGACTGCTCGCCCCCCAGGCGCCTGACGACTTCGTCGAGGGGGACAGTGGGCCAGTCGACCCTGATGAAGCTCTGGTCCTCCCCGTGCCCGGGGATGAGCCTCCCCTCGGATAGGCCGCAGTAGGCGCACCTCGCGCTGCAGCCCTCCTCGTATGTGAGGAGGAGGTTGACGCAGTAGAGCCTGGCGTCCCTGTAGAATCTGCCGGGGGTGAAGCCCATCGTCATGGCGGCGGCGGTGCTCGTCCTCACGTAGTCCGGGGACTCGCACGCGGCGCGCCCTTTGGCTGACACGATCATCACCTGTCTCTTACATGGATAAAATCGTACCCGTGGCCGGCGGGTGGCGCCTCTGGCCTACTGCTTCGCCTTGGCGCGCTCTTCCTTCAGCCACGCCTCTAGAGCAGCGGTGTTCTTGCCGCTGATCAGGGTCTTAAGCTCGTCCTGGAGCTTTGAGGGTTTGATTATGGCGACCCAGCCCTTGCCGTAGGGGTCGCTGTTGATCAGGTTGGGGGTCTTGAGGACGTCCTCGTTTAGCTGCACGAGCTCGCCGCTAACTGGGACCTTGAGGCTGCCGACCCACTTGCCGGACTCGATGCTGCCGAGGGTCTTCCCGGCCTCGACGGGGGCGCCTGGGCGCTTCGTCTTTAGGCTGAGTAGCTTGCCGGCGGCCTTCTGGGCCCAGTCGTTGTAGCCGACGCGCACCTTGTCGCCCTCGACCTTGACCCACATGTGCTCGCGGTGGTAGTAGAGATCGTCCGGGAAGTCGAACCCTTCTAGCTTGACCATGCTAACTGAAGACGTATCAACGGTTAATAATAGTTTAGAGGCTCCCAGCAACCACTTCTAGCGCCGTTCTTCGGCTATGTCATCGACGATCATCTTGAGAACCTTTTTGATGGCGTTCTGCACCTTCGGGGTTGGTTCGTCGCTGATAGTTGTCGTGTCCCCTGCCTCGACCGCGATCAGTGTTATCTCGGGGGGCATATCGTCGGGGAAGAGCTGTCGGCCAAGCTGCAGGGTTGTGATGAGGTCCGTGCCGTGGCTGTGGGTTACGACCGGGGGTTCCTCACCCCCCGTGAGGTTGACGCGGTAGATCGTGCCGGGCTCTGCGCCGGTCTCGATGGCGTCGACGATGATGGCTCGGTCGTAGCCCCTCATCGCCTCGATGATCTCGATGCTGCCCATGGCGGCGTCGAGGGTGTCTATCCCCGGGTGGAGCTTGCCGAGCCTGTTGATGACGTGGATGCCGACACCGTCATCGGTCCTGAGAAGGTTCCCGACGCCGACGACGAGGGTCCTCATGGGCTAGTCTCTGGCGAGTCTCTTCAAAAGTGTGTGGTTCCGGTCGTAGACCTCGACGACTAGGGGGCCGGTTCCGGGTAGGCTGTGGGTGCTGCAGCCGAAGCATGGGTCGTAGGCGCGGAAGGCCATCTCGACCCTGTTGAGGAGGCCGTCGTTGACTACGCCGTCCTTGATCAGGCCTTTCGCTGCGTCGCGGACGCTGCAGCAGATGTCGGCGTAGTTGTTCGTTGTGGCGACGATGAGGTTCACCTTCTTCACCATGGCGTCCTCGTCGAGCTTGTAGTGGTGGAAGAGGGTCCCGCGGGCCGCCTCTACGACGCCGACGCCCTCGCCGGGCTTACCGACGGGGTTGCGGAGGTCTGTTTTTGTTATAGATGGGTCGGTGCTGAGCTCGACGGCGCGCTCCGCTGCGTATAGGAGCTCCACGAGGCGGGCCCAGTGGAAGGCGAGGGTGGACTGGACGGGCTTCCCGCCGAGGGTCTCGTACATGCGCTTATACTCTGCGTTCGCGAGGGGGGTTGTCATGCCCTCCGAGGCGTTGAGCCTCCCCAGTGGGCCGACGCGGTAGACGCCGCTCTCCGGCCCCGCCGTGAGCCCCTTCCAGCCCACCTTCTTCAGGTAGGTGAACTTGCTGTATGTCCAGGGCTCGACGCGCTCGGCGATGTGGTCGAGGTAGTCGGCGCCCTTGAAGCGGTCGAACTCCTTGCCACGCTGGTCGGTTACGCGTATGTCGCCGTCGTAGAAGTTGACGTGGTTGTCCGCGTCGACTAGGCCCATGTTGTAGGCGTCTAGTCGGTAGGGGTCGCTTAGGATCATGTCGACGTACTGCTTGTTCTTGAGGACGATGTCGTTGAAGACGCCGAGGGTGAACTTGGCGAACTCGACGCTGCTGCGCGCCATCTCCTCGATCTTGGCGCGCTCCTCCTCGTTGAGTCCCTTGCTTATGCCCCCGGGGACGCCGCAGGTGGGGTGGGTCGCCTTGCCGCCGATGATCTCGGTTATCCTCTGCCCGTAGGCGCGGTGCTTGATGACCTCCCTGCCGACGTCGAGGCCGACGCGCTTGAGGACGCCGAAGATGTTCCTCTCGGAGGCAGGGGCGTCGGGGCCGACGACGAAGTCGGGGCCGCCGAGGAAGTAGAAGTGGAGTGTGTGGTCGTAGATGTAGTAGCCGACGTACATGAGTTCCCTGAGCTTCTTCGCCGTCTCGGTTGGCTCGACGTTAAAGCAGGCGTCGAGCGCCTTGGTTGCGGCGTAGTGGTGGGCGACTGGGCAGACGCCGCAGATGCGCGGCGTGATTATGGGCATGTCCTCCGCCCTGCGCCCCTCGCAGAACTTCTCGAAGCCGCGAAGCTCGGGTATCTGGAGGTACGCGTTCTCCACGTTCCCCGCGTCGTTGAGGAAGATGGTGATCTTGCCGTGGCCCTCCAGCCGCGTGATCGGGTCGATAGTTATAGTCTTCATTTCTTGACCCTCCTGCCGATGATGGAGGCGGGAAGAGCGTACTTGTAGAAGGTCCCCACTGGGTCCCTGAGCTGCGCGACTACCGCGTCGACGTCGTAGTCTTCGCCCTTCTCATCGGCGAGGCCGAGGACGGTTGAGAGGGCGCTGATCATTGCTGAGCCCTGCTCTATGGCTCCGGGGCACGCGCCTCCGCAGCCAGTGCAGGGCATGTTGGCCCCGAGGCATTTTGCGTCGCATCCGCCCCGCGTAGCTGGGCCCATGCAGACGAGGCCCTGCTCCAGCAGACACTTCTCCGGCTCGGGGGTGAAGTCGATTATCCTCTTGATTGAGGCGACCTTCTTCTCCTCCTTCTTGCGGGGGCACTCGTCGCATACGGCGAGCTCGGGGGCGAGGATGCTCCCCCTCGGGGGCAGCTGCCCCTTCGCTATGGCGTCGACGGCGTTGAAGATGAGTTTGGGCGGAGGCGGGCACCCTGGCAGGTAGTAGTCGACGGGTATGACCTGGTCGAGGGGCCTGACCGATTCGAGGAAGACGGGTATCTCTGAGTCGCCCTCGGGGAGTTTGTGCTTCGCCTGCGGCTCGGTCCCCGCGGGGTTATCCGTCGACTCCGTCGTGTGGTAGACCCTGTCGAAGATGTCCCTCCTGTTGCTGAGGTTGGCGAGGCCGGGGACGCCTCCGAGCTGTGCGCAGGCGCCGAAGGCGACCATGAACTTCGCCTTCCTGCGGAGCAGCTTTGCT
This sequence comes from Candidatus Bathyarchaeota archaeon, assembly GCA_030691555.1. Lineage (GTDB taxonomy): Archaea > Thermoproteota > Bathyarchaeia > TCS64 > TCS64 > UBA8941. The sequence goes on along the minus strand of JAUYEB010000106.1, from coordinate 8,338 downwards.
AGGTGCTCCTGCTCCGAGTTGCGTATGCCGCCGTTGAGGAAGCAGACGTCCATGTAGCCGTCCGCCATGGCCTCGACGTCGCTGTACTTGACGTCCATGGCGACTGGCCAGAAGACGGGGTCGGCTATCTGGAGGACGTCGAGTATCTTCTCGTCGACGTCGAGGACGGCGATCTCGCAGCCCCCGCAGCTCGCGGCCCAGTAGAACCCAAACTTGAGCTTCCCCATGGCTATGCCTCCCTCTTCGCCAGCAGGGCGCTGGCGTCCACCTTGTTGGTGCTGAGTCCGACGTCGTCGGCTGTGAGGCCCATGGCGAGTCCGAGGAGCTGGGTGATGTGGACGACGGGGAGGTTGGGGTTGGTCTCGGTCATGAACTGGCACCTCTCGTAGGTTATGTAGCAGAATGGGCAGCAGGTCGCCATGGCGTCGGCGTGCTTCTTGACTGTCTCGACCTTGCCCATGCCTACGTCCCAGGTGACCTTCTCCCTGATGCCCATGACGGGGCCGGCGCAGCACTCGGTCTTCCCCGGGTAGTCGACGCTCTCGGCGCCGGTGGCGCGTATCAGGTCGTCTAGGACCTGTGGATCGTTTGGGTCCTCGAAGAGCATCTCGTCGCTCGGCTTGAGGAGGTGGCACCCGTAGTGGGCGCCGACCCTGAGCCCCTTGAATGGCTTAACAGTGGCAGCCTTGACCCTGTCGAGGCCCACGTCCTCCTTGAGCATCCTGACGTAGTGCTTTACATTGACTGTGCCCTTGAACTGCTTACCCGTCTCCCTGAGTATCTCGTTGACCTCGGCGCGGAGCACGGGGTCCTCCTTGAGCGCCTTGTTTGTCTTTGTGAGGTTCTCGGTGCAGCCGTTGCAGACGGTGACTATGTCGAGGCCCATCTCCTCAGCTATCGCTATGTTGCGGGCCGCGAGGGCGAGGGCCGTCTTCCTGTCGAGGGTCTCCATGTATGTGGTGCCGCAGCAGCTTGAGCCGGGCATGTCGACCAGCTCGACCCCCAGCTTCCCCGCCACCTTGCGGGCGGACTTCTCGTAGCCGGGCAGCCTGCTGAGCACTGTGCAGCCGACGAAGAAGGCGTACTTCAACCCTACTCGCCTCCGACGCGGCCGAGGATGCCGGTCTTCCTCATTATCGCCTTTATCTCCTCTATGGCGGGCGTGGGGGCGGGTGGCAGCCCGTCCTCGCCGCGCATCTCGTTCTCGAACTCCCCAATCTCGCTGATGTAGCCGAGGCGGGGGATGGTGGTGACTATCGACTTGATAGTGGGGTGTATCTTGCCCTCCCTTAGGGCGAGCTGCCTGAGGGCGCTCACTATCTCGCTGACGTGGACCTTCTGCGGGCACCGCTCGTAGCAGGTGTAGCAGCCAGCGCAGAGCCAGACGAGGTCGCCGCTTAGGAGCCGGTCCTTCTGCCCGTAGATGGCGAGGCGCGCGATGTTCCTTGGGCGGAACTCGGGGACCCTCTTCGCGACTGGGCAGTCGCTTGTGCATGTGCCGCACTGGTAGCAGTGCATCAGCTTGTCCGCGCCGTGGGTCGCCATCAACTCGTTGCGGAACTCCTTCCCCTCGGCGGTGATCCTTATCTCAGTCTGTTCCATGTCAGTCGGCCTCCTTTAGGGCCTTCGCCACGGGGCTCGGCCCGAGCCTCTTCAGGTCGGCAGTCATCTCCCTGATGGTCTTCGCGAACTTGTCCCCCTCCGCGGCGCTTATCCACTCTAGGCGGAGGCGCTCGGGCTCTATGCCGAGCTGCTCCATGAGCTTCTTGACCATGGCGACGCGGCGCTGCGCCTTGAAGTTGCCTGAGATGTAGTGGCAGTCGGTGGGGATGTGGCACCCGGCGACTAGGACCCCGTCGGCGCCATCCTTGAAGGCTTCTAATATGTGGGCTGGGTGGACCCTACCGCTGCACATGACGCGTATAACGCGCAGGTTGGTGGGGTACTGGAACCTGCTGACCCCCGCGAGGTCTGCGCCGGCGTAGCTGCACCAGTTGCATAGGAAGCCGACGAGCTTCGGCTCGTACTCGGGGGTCATGGCCTCGCCTCCAGGGCGGCCTTCACCTGGCTAAGTATCTCCGCGTCGGTGAAGTGGCCCACCGTTATCGCCCCGCTGGGGCACGTTGCCGCGCAGACTCCGCATCCCTTGCAGACCTCGGCGATTACGTGGCTGTGGGTCTTGTCGCCCTTCTTCACCATCTCTATCGCCTTGAACTCGCAGACGGCGGCGCACATCTGGCAGCCGCTGCAGGCGTCCTCGTCGACGCTGGCGATTGCTCCCTCGGCTTCGATCTCGTCGTGGCTTAGGATGGTAAGCGCCCTCGACGCGGCGCCGCTTGCCTGGCTTATGCACTCGTCGATTGTCTTCGGGCCGTGCGCCAAACCGCAGAGGTAGACGCCCTCCGTCGCGAAGTCGAGTGGGCGCAGCTTCATATGCGCCTCGAGGAAGAACCCGTCCTTGCTGATGGGGACCTTGAGCATCCCGGCTAGACGCCGGTTGTCGGCGGCGGGCAGAACACCCGCGCTGAGCACGAGGGCGTCGGGCTCGAGGACCACGTTCTCCCTGAGTACCGGGTCTAGGACCCTCACCTTCAGCCCGCCCTCGGCGGTGACCTCGGGCTTGTGCCCGTCATCATACCTGATGAAGACGACTCCCCTGTCCGCGGCGGCCCTGTAGTAGTCCTCCTTGAAGCCGTAGGTCCTCATGTCCTTGTAGAGGACGTAGACGTCGGCGGCGGGGTTCGCCTCCTTGATCTTCAACGCATTATTGACCGCCCCCGTGCAGCAGACTCGGCTGCAGTTCGGGTGCTCCTCGTTCCGGCTGCCGACGCACTGGATCATGACGACGGTGCCGGGCTTGTAGCCGGTGTGGAGCTTCTCCTCTAGCTGGAGCTGGGTCATGACGCCGGGATGTTTGCCGTAGGCGTACTCCTTGGGGGTGTACTCGACGCCGCCTGTGGCGACGACGACCACGCCGTGCTTGATCTGCGTCTCCTTCTCCGCGCTGGCGAGGGTGGTCTCGAAGTTGCCGACGTAGCCTTCCACCTCGGCGACCTGCGTGCCGGTGTAGAGTCTGATCTTCTTGTTGCCCCTGACGCGCTTCTCCAGCTTCGCCAGCTCCGCGGCGGGATCCTCGCCCGATGGGAGGAACTTTATCCTCTTCATGTTGCCGCCGAGCTCCGCCTCCTTCTCGACGAGGTGGACCTCGAAGCCCTGGTCAGCGATCTCCAACGCGGCGGTCATGCCGCTCACGCCCCCGCCGACGACGAGGGCGCCGGGGGTGACGTGTATCTTGTGCTTCTTCAGCGGCTGGAGGAGGCTCGCCTTGGCGACGGCCATCCTTACTAGGTCCTCTGCCTTCCTGGTGGCGGCCTCCTTCTCGTGCATGTGGACCCAGCTGCACTGGTCGCGTATGTTCGCCATCTCGAAGAGGTACTCGTTGAGGCCAGCCTCGCGAAGTGTTGCCCTGAATAGTGGCTCGTGTGTGCGTGGCGTGCACGAGGCGACGACGACGCGGTTTAGCTTGTGCTCTATGATGGTGTTCTTGATCCTGTCCTGCGTGTCCTGGCTGCAGGTATAGAGGTTCTCCTCCGCGTAGGCGACGTGGGGGAGCTTCTTCGCGTACGCGGCGACGCTCGGGACGTTAACTACGCCGCCGATGTTTATGCCGCACCAGCAGACGAAGACGCCGACGCGCGGCTCCTCCTTTGATACGTCGCGTTCTGCGGGGAACTCGACGGGCTTGACCTGCGTGCCCCGGGCGCTTGAGATTGCCTTCGCCGCCTTCGCGGCTGCTCCGCTTGCCTGTGCTACGCTGTCGGGGATGTCCTTCGGGCTGCTGAACGCCCCGCAGACGTAGACGCCCTTTCGGCTCGTCTCCAGTGGTGAGAAGAGCTTGGTCTCGGCGAACCCATACTTGTTGAGAGCGAAGCCCATCGCCTTGCTGAGCTGCTCCGCCCCCTTCGGCGGGTTGAGGCCGACGCCGAGGACCACCATGTCGTAGCGCTCCCTCCTGACCTCGCCTCCCTCCTCGTAGGTCAGGTCGAGGCCGCCCGTCTCCGGGTCCTGCTCGACGTGGCCAACGCGGCTCCTGATGAACCTGACGCCGTGCTCGTGCTCGGCGCGCGTGTAGTAGTCGTCGAACTCCTTGCCGAAGGCGCGTATGTCCATGAAGAAGACGCTCGCCTCGAGGCCGGGGTTGTGCTCCTGCGCGATGACGGCCTCCTTTATGGCGTACATGCAGCAGACGCCGCTGCAGTAGGGGTTGCCCACGCGGGCGTCCCGGCTGCCGACGCATTGTAGGAACGCGACCCTCTTCGGCATGTCGCCGTCGCTGGGGCGGAGGACGACGCCCCTGTAGGGCCCCGTGGCGCTGAGTATGCGCTCGAACTCGACACTGCTCACCACGTTCGGGTATCTACCGTAGCCCAGCTCCGAGAGCTTGGTGGGGTCGAACGCCTCGAATCCGGGGGCGAGTATGACTGAGCCGACGTTGAGCTTCAGCTCCTCGTCGACATCATCATACTTAATGGCGTCGGCCTTGCAGACCTCGCTGCAGATGCCGCAGCCCAGGCACTTGTCCCTGTCGATGGCGTAGGTGAGGGGTACGGCCTGACTGAAGCGGATGTAGACGGCCTTGCGGTTGTTGAGGTCGGCGTTGTATGTGTCTATGGCGGAGGAGGGACACTTGGCGGCGCAGTCGCCGCAGCCCGTACACTTGGCTGGGTCGACTCGGCGCGCCTTCTTGAGGATGGTCGCGGTGAAGTTGCCCTCCTCCCCCTCAAGCGACTTGACCTCGCTGTAGGTGAGGAGCTGTATGTTTGGGTGGCGCCCCGCCCCTACGAGCTTGGGGGCGAGTATGCACATGGCGCAGTCGTTCGTGGGGAACGTCTTGTCGAGCTGCGTCATCACGCCGCCGATGCTCGGCTCCCTCTCGACCATGTAGACCTTGAAGCCGGAGTCGGCGAGGTCGAGCGCGGCCTGTATGCCCGCTATGCCCCCGCCGACGACCAGCACGCTGCCTGTCTTCTCCATCGTTGTTCGCCTCACTGCGCCGCGTAGAGGGGGGTCCCCTCCACGGCCTCCTTTACGTCTACCCAGCCCCTCTGCCTGAGGGCGACCATGTAGCCTAGCACGGTCCTCGGCTGCAGGCCGAGCTGCTTCGCTATGTCCTTGACGGACCGCGGCCCGTCCTGTAGGATTATGTGGATGCGGTGGACCTGGAACTCCGTCTCCACGGCGTCGTCCATCGCCTTGGTGAACTCGTCCTGGGCGACCTTGTCGCCGTAGACGTTGCCCGTGGTTACGAGCTTCTCCTCCTTGCCGACTAGGGCGCGGAGCCTGAAGCCGTCGGCTGCTGCTCTCGCAGCTTTGATGTTGAGTAGCTTCGCCGCGTCTGGGGCCGGCGCCTTGAGCGGCGTCGGTCCGACGGCGCGTACCTGCTCCGTGAACTCCTTGACGAGGTTGGCGAAGCGCTGCCCCTCGGCTGCGCTGTTCCACTCCAGCCTGATTCGTTGGGGCTCGAGGCCCGTCTTGACGAGGAGCCTCTGCAGCAGGGCGTACTTGCGCTTCGTGTGGAGGTTCCCGCTGATGTAGTGGCAGTCGCCTATGTGGCACCCCGTCACCATGACTCCGTCCGCCCCCGCCTCGAGGAACTCGAGGACCATCCCCGGCTCGACGCGCCCGCTGCACATGACCTTGATGACCCGCATGTTGGTCGGGTACTGGATTCTGCTGACCCCCGCGAGGTCCGCGCCCGCGTAGCTGCACCAGTTGCAGAGGAAGCCGACTATGTTTGGCTCGAATATGCTCATGTCCTAGTCCTCCTCCAGGGCGGCGAGGCCCTGCGCCTGTATCTGCTCGTCTGTGAAGTGGTGCATGGTTATCGCCTTCTCGGGGCACGTGGCTCCGCAGACCCCGCAGCCCTTGCAGACGGCGGCGATGGTCTCGGCGAGGCCCTTCTCGTTCTTGCGGAGGGCGTTGTAGGGGCAGACTTCTATGCAGGTGCCGCAGCCGCTGCACCGCGTCTGGTCCACCTGGCTCATGATCGCTGCGGTCCTTACCCTCTTCTTCGCCATGGGTATCGAGGCCCTGCTCGCGACGCCCAGCGCCTGCGCGACGCTCTCACCCACGTCCTTGGGGCTGTGGGCGGTGCCGCAGACGAAGATGCCGTCGGTGGCGAAGTCTATTGGGCGGAGCTTGACGTGTGCCTCCATGAAGAAGCCGTTCGAGTCGAGGGGGACCTTGAGCATCTGGCTAAGCTCCTTGGCGTCCGCCACCGGGATGAGTGGGGTGCTGAGGACGAGCATGTCGGCCCTGAGCTCGACGGCCTCGTTCACCGTCGGGCTGTACAGGCTCACCCTGAGCCCGTCGGGCTCGGCGGTGACGAGCGGCGGCTTCTCCGCCTGGTACTTGAGGAACTTGACTCCCTTCCTCTTCGCCTCCTGCTCGAGGCGCGAGTAGTGGATGCCGTAGGTCTGGAGGTCGCGGTAGAGTATGTAGACCTCCCTGCCCTTCTCCGCGACGTTTATGGCGTTCTTCACGGCCTCGTTGCAGCATATTCGGCTGCAGTAGGGGCGCTCCACGCTGCGTGAGCCTGCGCACTGGATCATGACGATCCTCCCGGCGTCGACCATGCCCGCGTGGAGGAGCTGCTCCAGCTCGCTCTGGGTGACGACGCGCGGGTCCTCGCCGTAGAGGTACAGGCCCCTCGGCTTGAGGACCTCGGCGCCCACGGCGACGATTATCGTGCCGACGTTGAAGTTCTCCGCCTTCCCACCGGCGTCGATGCCGATGTCGAAGTTACCGATGAAGCCGTAGACGGACTTCACCGCGCTCTCGGTCAGGACCCTTATCCGGGGGTGCGTTGTCACCCTCTTGATCAGCGGCTCGAGGACCTCCGACGTCTTCTGCTTGTGGGGGAAGAGGCTGTCGAATCCCCGTAGTTTGCCGCCGAGGTTGGGCTCCTTCTCAACGATGGTGACGTCGAATCCCTGGTCGGCGATGCTGAGGGCGGCCCGCATACCGGAGACCCCCCCGCCGATGACGAGGGCGCTCGGGTTGACGTCGATCTCGGGCTCGTCCCCGGGCTCCAGGAGGGTGGCCTTCGCGACGGCCATCCTGATCAGGTCCTTCGCCTTCTCGGTCGCCTTCTCCGGCTCCCTCATGTGGACCCAACTGCACTGGTCCCGTATATTCGCCATCTCGAAGAGGTACTTGTTCACCCCCGCCTCCTCGCAGGTGGCCTGGAAGAGGGGCTCGTGGGTGCGAGGCGTGCACGAGGCGACGACGACGCGCTCAAGGCTGTGCTTCTTGATCGCCTCCTTGATCTTGTTCAGGCCGTCGCTGCTGCAGGTGTACATGTTCTCCTCGGCGTATTCGACGCCTGGGAGGGTCTTGGCGTACTCGACGACGGCGGGGACATCCACGTAGGCGGCGATGTTTATGCCGCAGCGGCAGACGAATACGCCTATCTTCGGCGCCATCACTGCTTCGCCTCCGCGCGGGCGGCGTCCTCTGAAGCCTTGGCCGCGGTTGCGCTCGCCTCGGCGACGGACTCGGGTATGTCACGTGGGCCGTGGCAGGATCCACAAACATAAATGCCTTTGATGTTCGTCTCAACAGGGTTTAAAATTGGGTCGATCACGTCAAAGAAACCGAACTCGTCAAGCCTTGTGCCGAGGATCTGAGCCAGCTTCTTATTATCCCTGTGGGGGATAGCGGCTGTGCATAGGACAACCACCTCAGCTTCCAGCCGTTCCACTCTCCCCTTTTCCGTATCCTCGTAGTGGATGATCAGGTTCTTGGTGAGGGGGTCCTCCCTGATTTCACCAGGACGACCACGAATATACTTAACGCCCCAGTGACTCTTGGCGAGATCGACGAATCCCTGGTAACCTTTCCCGAAGGTACGGAGGTCAATGTAGAAGATGGAAACGTGGCTGCTCGGCTCGTGCTCCCTGATAAGCACCGCCTCCTTCGTCGCGTACATGCAGCACGACGCTGAGCAGTAGGGGTAGCCTGTGGTATGGGTGCGACTGCCGACACACTGGACGAAAGCAATGTTCTTGGCAATATGACCGTCGGAGAGTCTATTCAACACGCCGCCAGTGGGCCCCGAAGCACATACAAGCCTTTCGAACTCCAATGATGTCAGAACATTCTTGTAACGCCCGTACCCATACTCGCCTATTTCCTTTGGGTTGTACAGCTCAAAGCCTGTCGCCAAGATGACGCTACTAACGTTCAACTTCAGCTCCTTAGGTTTTTGTTCAAAGTCCACCGCCTTCATGGGACAGATTTTTTCGCAGATCCTACATTCACTATTGGTGAACCAGAG
>JAUYEB010000221.1 GCA_030691555.1 Candidatus Bathyarchaeota archaeon | reverse complement strand
TGCGCCGGGTGGCGGGCCCTTGCTCTTCGAGGAGGCGATCACGTCGTCGATCTTGAGGAGCATCGTCGATGCCTCCGTCGCCGACTTTATGGCCTGGGCCTTGACGGCCACGGGCTCGAAGACGTTTATCTCCTCCATGTTCGCTATCTTGCCGTTTATGCCGTCGACGCCGACCCACCTCTCACCCTTGGCGTGGCGGCTCTGCAGCTCGGCCATCGCGTCGATGGGGTCCATTCCGGCGTTCTCGGCGAGGGTCGTGGGTATGACCTCGACCGCGTCGGCGAACGCCGCCACGGCGAGCCTCTCCCTGCCCTTGAGCTTCGAGGCGTAGTCGCGCAGCTTTCTCGCGATCTCGATCTCGGGCGCGCCACCGCCGGCGAGTATTCGGGGGTCCTCGACGACGTCCTTGATTACGCAGAGGGCGTCGTGGATGCTTCTCTCAGCCTCGTCGACGATCCTCTCCGTTCCTCCACGGATGAGTATACTGACGGCCTTGGGGTTCTTGCACCCCTCGACGAATAGGAGCTTGTCCGAGCCGATCTTCCTCTCCTCCACGGCTTCGGCGTAACCTGCGTCGTCTGCTGTGAGCTCGTCGACGCTGCTGACCACCTTTGCGCCGGTCGCCTTGGCGAGTGCCTCCATGTCGCTCTTCTTGAGCCTACGAGCGGCCATTATGCCCTCGCGTGCTAGGAAGTGCTGCACCATGTCGTCGATCCCCTTCTGGCAGAGGAGGACGGTGACGCCCGCGTCCTTTACCTTCTTGACCATGTCGCGGAGCATCTTCTCCTCCTGGTCAAGGGAGGACTGCATCTGGTCGGGCGTCGCGATGCTGATCTTGCTGTCGAACTCGGTCTTCTCTATCTCCATCGCGGCGTTGAGGAGGCCTATCTTCGCCTTGTGGACGTGCCTCGGCATGTCGCTGTGGGCGACCTCCTTGTCGATGACGAGCCCCCTTATCATTGCGGTGTCGGTCATGGAGCCGCCTGGCTTCTTCTCGATCTTCACCATGTCGAGGTCGGCCTTCCAGCCGCCGTTCGCCTCCTCCGCGACCTGGAGGATGGCGTCCACAGCCACGTCGCTGAGGTAGTCGCTGTGGCCGCTGATGAGCTTGCTGGCCATGCTGGTCATGGCGATCTTCTTCAGGGTCTTCTTGTCCCTCGGCTTGACCTTGATGGCGATGTCGTCCAGTATCTTGAGGGCCTGCTCCTGGGCGTCGCGGTAGCCGTCGATGATGACCGTCGGGTGGATCTTCTTGTCCATGAGGTCGACCGCCTTCCCGAGCAGCTCCCCCGTGAGCACCACGACGCTGGTGGTCCCGTCTCCGACCTCGTCGTCCTGAGTCTTGGAGACCTCGACCATCATCTTCGCCGCTGGGTGCTGCACGTCCATCTCCTTGAGCATCGTCGCGCCGTCGTTCGTGATGGTGACGTCGCCGAAGCCGTCCACCAGCATCTTGTCCATCCCCTTGGGGCCGAGGCTCGTCTTCACCGCCTCGGAGACTATGCGTGCGGCCATGATGTTGGAGTTGCGGGCGTCGCTCCCCCTGTTGCGCTCAGTACCTTCCCTGAGAATTATAATTGGCTGTTGACCAGCGTCTGGTGCACTCAAAGTTTCCACCATGAAACTAACTTAGCAAACCAGATACTCTCAATATAAATGTTGCCTATTAACTCTTCCACGGCAAAAAACCCCGTCCCCGGGGCGGAAAATCTTTGAAAGGGATAAAAACGGTGTAACGGCTACTTCTCGGCCACGACCCTGTTCTTTATGGAGCCGATCTTCTCGACGCCGACCTCGACGACGTCCCCGACCTTGAGGAGGCCGAGGGGGTGGGCGGCCCCGACGCCCGAGGGGGTCCCCGTGGCGAAGATGTCTCCGACCTCCAGGGTGATGCCCGCGGAGAGCGTGCTCACGATCTTCTTCACGTCGAATATCATGTCGCTCGTGTTCGTGTGCTGCCTCTCGACGCCGTTCACCTTGCACCAGAGGTCGAGGTCCTGCGGGTCGCCGACCTCGTCCATCGTTACGAGGTAGGGGCCCATGGGGGCGAAGGTGTCGAGGCTCTTCCCCCTGTACCACTGCTGATGGCTCCTCTGCAGGTCGCGTGCGGAAACGTCGTCGAAGCACATGAAGCCGGCTATGTGGTCGTAGACCTCCTCCTCGGGGATGTACTTCCCCTTCTTGCCGATGACGAAGGCGAGCTCCGCCTCGTAGTCGAGCCTCTCCGTGACCCTGGGGTAGACAATGTCGTCGTATGGTCCGGTGACGGTGGTCCAGGGCTTCGTGAAGTAGATTGGCACGGGGGGTAGGTCCCTCGCCTGCCCGGGCTTGCTCCCCTCCTTGACGTGCTCGGCGTAGTTCAGGCCGAGGCAGACTATGTTCTTGCGCGGGTGGGGGATGGGCGCCATGAGCTTTACCTTCTTCAGGGGGATGAGGTACTTCGAGCCCTCGGATGCCTTCACCGCCTTCCTCACCTCGGCCAGGCCCTTCGACCCGAGGTCGAGGAGCCCCAGCATGTCGAGGGGCTCGACCTTCTTCCCCTTGAAGGCGCCTCCGAGGTGCGCCTTGAAGGCCGCGTTCAGATCGAGGACGCAGTCGCCGACGATGGCGCCGACGCCGACGTTCTTCCCGGAACGATAGGTCACGAGTTTCATGCCAATCCCTTAAAGGAACATACTTGGGTTTTTAACACTATACGCTAAACGAGGGGAACAATGAGTGATGAACATCAAGACACATGACAGGGTCTCTACGGCGCTGGTGGGCAGCCCGGTCGAAGTCGTGGACGGCGAGAGGGCGATCGCCCGACTCGAAACTAGAGGGGAGATGGCGGCCGACTCGACCGGCCTCGTCCACGGCGGCTTCACCTTCGGTCTCGCTGACTACGCGGCGATGCTCGCCGTGAACCACCCGCATGTCGTCCTCGGCTCCGCGCAGGTCAAGTTCACTGCACCCGTCACGGTTGGCGAGACGATGACCGCCGAGGCGAAGGTGACATCCACCGAGGGAAAGCGGAGCGAGGTCAGCGTCGAGGTGAAGGCAGGGGACAGAAGGGTCTTCACGGGCCAATTCACCTGCTACATCCTTGAAAAACACGTGCTTGATAAGTAAAGTTGTTCACTAACCGGTCCATAAAGATTATAAAAGGCATAACGTTAGGAATTTTTTAAGTCTTAACGCTTTTATATCCGACACCTGTTAATAAACGGCTATCAGGTGCGGTAATTGACGATCGTCATAGATCCATCAAAGACAGGACTCGAGAAGGTCCTGAGGGACTACCAGATCGAGGCCCTCGAGATCATCTGGAACGGCGAAAACAAGGGCATGACCTCCCGTGAGGTCTACCAGGCCGTCAACAGGTCGCTCGGCAGCAAGACCATCTCCCGGGCCTCCATAATCAATTTCCTCAACGACATGTGCGACGAGGGCGTCCTCAAGTACGAGGAGGAGACCTGCAAGGGGGGGACCCGCAGGAAGTACTTCACCGGCCTCGACGAGACCGGCTTCAAGAAGCACGTCGCAAAGGTCGTCT
>JAUYEB010000208.1 GCA_030691555.1 Candidatus Bathyarchaeota archaeon | reverse complement strand
ATTTAAAAATTTTAATTCCAAAGCAATTTCAAAATATAACAAGTAATATAACTTTATTTTTAGCCGTGTCCCCAGATGGTGAAAGACATCTTGTTGAAATAGAGAAAACAGAATCAGAGACCGGAGGCCCAACAGCTGCTTTAAGAAGACGCATATCTGATAATAAAATTCTATTAACTGCTTTTACAGAAAAAGCAACTAGAGAATTAATCGAAAAGAGATTAAAAATTAGCAGAATAACAGGTAAAATTGAAAAAGAACCTTTAATACCATTCAATGAAGAATTTGTAAAATTTATACATGAAATAACTGATGGAAGACCAGAAATGATAATTGATAGATGTAATAATGTATTAGATGTAGGATTAGAACAAAGAATTCCATTATTGACCAAACAATTTGCTATTGAAGTCTTTAAAGAAAGAGGAATTCAAATAGAATCCTAATTATCTATCTTTTAAAATTAACATATTTTAAAAAAAGAGTTATAAGATTAGATGTAATGCGCGCGCAGTTCGGGCGCACAAGTGGGATTTATTTAGGAAATTGTTAGAGGCCCCACAATACGGGAAAGCTTAAAAATAAGTTTAGAACCGTAAAAAAAGGCACTTCCAGATACTCACCGAGAGGGGCCCCGTCATCGGCGTCGTCGGGATGAAGCCCGGCCACATAACCACCCCTGCGGAGGCGAACACCATCCCCCAGATCGAGGAGATGTACATCGACATAGGCGCCCGCAGCAGGGAGGAGGCCGAGGCGATGGGTGTGAGACACGGCACCCCGATAACCTACGCGACCGCCCCCGTCGAGCTCGCCAACGGACTCGTCGCGAGCCCAAGCATCGACGACAGGGCCGGCTGCACAGCCATCATCCACACCGCCAAGGCGTTCGCGGAGAAGCGCCCAAAGGCCACCGTCTACTACATAGGCTCCGTCGAGGAGGAGATCGGCCTACGCGGCGCCGAGACGTGCCTACACGACCTCGACGTCGACATGGCCGTCGCCGTCGACACATTCCCCGCCGGCTACCAGCCGGACGTCAACATGCGCGACCTCTTCTACGAGGTCGGCAATGGCCCTGGGCTCCACGTCGGCGAGATAGGGGACAGGGTCCGCATCCAGAGCCAACAGGTCCACAGGTGGCTCAGGAAGACGGCGGAGACCCACGGCATACCCCACCAGGTCGGCCTCATGAACGGCGGCACCGACGCCATGACTATGATGCAGACCCGAGGGGGAATCCCCGCCGCGACCATCGGCGTCCCACGCCGCTACAGCCACAGCCCCGTCGAGGTCTTCTCACTAAGCGACTTCGAGAACCTGACGAAGATACTGAAGTTCGCCGTCGAGGGGCTGGACGCCTCCTTCACGACGGCCAGGGTCTGAGACGAGAAAACTTATCACGCACACGACGAGCCTGGGGGAGGCGTAGAAGTTTAATTTATTTTAATAAACGTTAAAAATCGACCACTGATCCATATTGGTTATAAAACAATAAATCATAGGGGGACTCATGAGCCAGGCCCTCGTACTCCTCGTCGACGACGACGAGACGAGCACACAGGTCCTGAAGATGATACTGGAGGACGAGGGTTTCGAGGTCGACGTCGCCGCCACCGGGGGCGAAGCCGTCGAGAAGGTGTTGACCAAGAGCTACCAGGTCATCCTTCTTGACTATGTGCTGCCCGACATGAGGGGGAGGGATGTAGCGGTCAAGATCGGGGAGTCCGGGCAGCATCCGAAGATAATACTCCTGACCGGCTACAACAAGGCGGACGAGAACTTGGGCGAGAAGTCGTATGACCTGATCATGTTGAAGCCGGCCCCGCCCGCGGAGATCGTCAAGGCGATCCGTGAAGCCTTGAAGGGCTAGGCGTGGCGGGAAGCGGGTCGAGACCCCCCGTCGTCGGGGAAAATCGATTATACACCCGAGTGTCAGATAACTCCGGGTGTTTGCTCTGGTCGACAACCGACTCCTGAGGATGACGGGTCACCTCCTGAAGGAGGGTTACTACGATAAGGCGGTGCTGCCGGTGGGCGCCACCGAGTACCACGGGGAGCACCTGCCCTTCGGGACCGACTCGCTCGTGTCCGAGAGCCTCGCCGAGGCAGTCTCCCAGAGGGTTGACGGGATGCTCTGCCTACCCACCCTCCCCTTCGGCATGAGCCGCCACTACTCCAGCTTCCCCATAGCCCTCACCCTCTCAACGGGTACACTCACCTCCGTCCTGAAGGAGATCATGGAGTCGCTGAACCAGCACGGCATGAAGCGGCTGCTCATCATCAACGGCCACGACGGGAACATACCCGCCATCGAGGCCGCCGCGCGGGAGTACAGGACCGACCACCCCGAGATGAAGGTCGCCGTGCTGGAGGCGTGGTGGGTCACGGCGAGCGAGCTCCTCCCAAAAGGGACATTCGACGCCTGGGAGGGCCTCGGCCACGGAGGCGAGGGGGAGACGAGCATCATGCTCAGGGTCGCCCCCCAGCTCGTCAACATGAGCAGGGCGAGGGGGCACATACCCAACCTCCCCGAGCACGTCCAGGTCAAGTGGCTCTTCAAGGAGATAGCCCCCGACGGGGTCACCGGAGACCCGACGAAGGCCACCTCCGAGAAGGGCATACTCATGTGGCAGGCCCTGGTGGACGAGCTCGTCGACTTCGTCCAGAAGATGGACAAGTCGGGCTGGGAGATAGACCTCCCCAAGTAGCCCGCCGCCCCCGATAGCAGGTGTTTTAACCGGCTCCCCGCGCACCCTATAGCGATAACCATGAAGGTGCTAGTCCTAGGCACCGGCAAGATGGGCTACGGGCTCCTCAAGGACCTGTCGGCCCAGAGGGAGGTCACCGAGATCGTCGCGGCCGACGCGAACATCGAGGCGGCGAGGGCCGTCGTGGCGAAGGTCGCGAGCGACAAGGTGAAGGGCGTCGAGAGGATCGACGTCACCGACAAGAAGGCGGCCGTGAGGCTATTCAAGGGCTTCGACGTCGTAGCCGCCGGGATACCCCGGCAGTTCTGCGACCAGGCTATCGCCGCGACGATCGAGGCGGGCGTCGACTGGGCGGACATCGCCGCCAACTTCGGCACCATATTCAGCCAGAACGAGGCCGCCGAGAAGGCGGGGGTCACCGTCGTCCCCCACATCGGGCTCGACGTCGGCACCGACAGGGTCCTCCTCGGCGTCGGCTCCCGGAAGCTCGACGAGGTCGAGGGGCTCTACGTCGCCTGCGGCGGCTTCCCCCAGAAGGGGACCCCAGGCTACTACAACCCCATCAACTACAAGATAAGCTGGTACTGGCCCTTCGCCATCGCGGGGAGCCTCGGGAGCTGCAAGGTGCTCAGGAAGGGAAAGATCGTCGAGGTCCAGGTCCTCAGCGACCCCACCCCCATAGAGTTCCCCGAGCCCCTCGGGAAGCTAGAGGCCTTCACCAACAGCGATCTCATGGACACCGTGGAGCACCTCGGCCTCAAGGGGGTCAAGGACGCCTACGGCCAGACCATCAGGTGGCCCGGCCACTGCGAGATGTGGACGAAGCTCAAGGACCTCCACCTCATGGACAAGGAGCCGGTGAAGGTGAAGGGCGTCGACGTGAGCCCCCTCGACTTCTGGGAGGCGCTCGGCAACAAGTGGCTGCAGTTCGGCCCCGACGAGGGGGACGCCATCTGCCAGCGCGTCATAGTCTCCGGGAAGAAAGGCGGCGAGTCGGCCGCCTACACGTACGAGTTCATGGACTTCGGCGACAAGAAGGCGGACCTCTCCGCCATGGCCCGAACCACCGCCTTCCCGTGCAGCATCGTCGCCCAGATGATAGCCAAGGGCCAGATGAAGATGCCCGGCGTCATACACCCCGCGAAGATCGGCTACGACGAGAAGCTCTCGGACACCTTCTTCAAGGAGCTGGCGAAGAGGGACATCAAGATAACAGAGAAGTTCACCAGCCCCTTCAACTAGCCCCCCTCCCCACTTAGACAATCGTCGAAGGCAGCTTCGACCCCCATCATCTAGCTTTTATGAGGGGTTAGGACCTTACTGCAACAAGAAGGTGAAGGCATGGTATCGAGCAGAATATCAGGCTTCTACAAGATGCCCGTCGACGACCGGATAAAGATCGTCGCCGAGCAGGTCGGCCTCACCCCCGAGGAGGTCAAGCTCCTCAAGTCGGGCGGCGGACTAGGCATCGACCAGGCCGACCACATGACGGAGAACGTCATCGGCACCATCGCGTACCCGTTCAGCGTCGCGGTCAACTTCATGCTCAACGGCAAGGACCTCCTCGTCCCCATGGCGGGGGAGGAGCCCAGCGTCGTCGCTGCGGCGAGCAACATGGCCCGAATCATGAGGAACGGCCCCGGAATAAAGGTCACGAGCAGCCCACCCATAATGATCGGGCAGATCCAACTCACCGACATCCCCGACATGAAGAAGGCAGTCAAGATTCTCAACGAGAAGAAGGCACAGATTCTCGCGATGGCGAACGAGGTCGACCCCGTACTCGTCAAGTTCGGCGGCGGGGCGAAGGACCTAGAGCTCCGCCCCCTAGAGACGGCGGCCGGGCCGATGCTCATCTGCCACCTGCTCGTCGACTGCAGGGACGCTATGGGGGCGAACGCCGTCAACACGATGGCGGAGACACTCGCGCCGATGCTCGCCGAGCTGACGGGCGGCAAGTCGCTCCTACGCATAATAAGCAACCTCGCCGACAGGCGCACCTGCAAGGCCGAGGCGGTCATAAAGAAGGAGGACATAGGCGGCGAAGACAAGGTGGACAAGATAATGCAGGCTTGGGCCTTCGCGGACGCCGACCCGTACAGGGCGGCGACGCACAACAAGGGCATAATGAACGGCACGATCGCCGTCGCCCTCGCCTTCGCCCAGGACCACCGCGCACTCGAGGCAGGCGCCCACAGCTACGCGGCCAAGACCGGCAGATACAGGAGCCTCAGCCGATGGAGCAAGAACAAGGACGGCGACCTCGTCGGCGAACTCGTTATGCCGATGGCCGTCGGCCTCGTCGGCGGCGCCACTAGGAGCCACCCGATGGCCCAGCTCGCCGTCAAGATACTCGGCTGTACGAAGGCCGCCGAGCTCGGCGAGGCCATGACAGCCGTGGGGCTCGCCCAGAACCTCGGCGCCCTCCGCGCACTCACACAGGAGGGCATACAACAAGGCCACATGAGGCTCCACGCCAGGAACCTTGTCGTGATGGCCGGCGCCACACCCGAGATGATGGAGGAGGCCGTAAAGCAGCTCATCGACTCAGGCCAGATCCGGTTCCCGAAGGCCCAGGAGATCGTCGCCAAGCTAAAGGGAAGCGCTTGACGATCCTCATCGACGACGCCGGGACCGGCGACCTCCTCTGGGGGGTCGTCATCGGCGCCTATCAGCCGGAGACTGACGAGTTCATCTACGACATCATAGACGTCTCCTTCTTCCGGAACGGGGCCTTCCAGGAGAAGATGCACTTCGAGGAGGCGTCAAGGATAGTCCTCGCCCTCGTCGAGCGGCTACAGCCCAAGGCCGGCGAGAAGATAAAGGTCTGCCAGGGGGACGTCCTGAACATCGCCGCCGAGGCCCTGAAGGCTAAGTACGGCGAGGATAGGGTCGAGCGCGTCCACGTAGAGGGGCGGGCCCAGGACCTGATCGAGGGGGCTTACACCGACGAGCTGAGGAACCTCGGCTACGAGCCGATGCCCGACCGCATAGGGAAGTGGGGGAAGAGCTTCTGGCACATGTACGA
>JAUYEB010000166.1 GCA_030691555.1 Candidatus Bathyarchaeota archaeon | reverse complement strand
GCCTCATTCACGGTCGGCGAGGACCACGTCGAGGCGCGGTGCAGGGTCTCCGCCACCTACAAGACGGGGGTCGAGATGGAGGCGCTCACCGGGGTCAGCGTCGCGCTCCTCACCGTCTGGGACCTGGTGAAGTACATGGAGAAGGACGAGCGGGGCCAGTACCCGTCGACCAAGATAACCGACATCAGGGTCATCGAGAAGAGGAAGGGAGAATGAGCGAGCACCCGACGCACAAGAAGACGCCGACGACGTTCGCCCTCATCGTCACCAGCGACACGAGGACGGAGAGGGAGGACGAGACGGGAAGGATAGCCGTCGGCCTCATCGAGGGTGACGGGCACAAGGTCGTCAGCCACACCATCATCCCCAACAACGAGGAGAAGATCAGGGCCGAGGTCGAGAGGATGCTCCTCGACGACTCCGTCGCCGTCATAGTCACGAGCGGGGGGACCGGCATCGGCGCCAAGGACAAGACCGTCGCAGCCGTCACGCCCCTCATGGAGAAGGAGATGATAGGCTTCGGAGAGCTCTTCCGCAGGATAAGCTACGACGAGATAGGGGGCGCCGCCATTATGAGCCGCGCCACAGCCGGCGTCGCCCGGGGGAAGCTCATATTCTGCCTACCCGGCTCCCGGAACGCCATGAAGGTCGCGCTCAACAAGATAATCCTCCCCAACGTGGGCCACATGCAGTGGGAGCTGAACAGATGAAGCCGTTCGGGAAGCTGACGACGCGCCTAGACGCGGTGCGCCTCATAGACGAGAACACGCGCAGGATCACGCGCGTCGAGGAAGTGGCGATCGGGGACGCGGCGGGGAGGGTGCTCGCCGAGGACGTGGTCGCGGGGTTCAACGTCCCGCCCTTTAACAGGAGTTCGATGGACGGGTACGCGGTGAGAGCCAGGGACACGGCTGGCGCATCGGCTAAGCCCGTTACGTTGAGGCTGATCGGCGCCCGCCACGCTGGTGAGATATTCGACGGTGTCGTCGGCGCAGGGGAGTGCGTCGAGATCGCCACGGGCGCGCCCGTCCCTAAGGGGGCCGACGCGGTCGTCATGGTCGAGTACACGAAGCTCGCCGGCGACGGGGTCGAGGTACAGAGGGAGGCGAAGCCCGGCTCGAACGTCGCCCCCGAGGGCGAGGACATAAAGAAGGGCGAGGCGGTCGTCAAAGCGGGCGAGGTGCTGACACCCGGGAGGGTCGGCGCGGTCGCCGCGCTCGGATTCTCCAAGGTCAAGGCGTACGCGAAGCCGCGCGTCGCCATCTACTCGACCGGCAACGAGGTGGTCCCCCAGGGGAAGCCCCTCAAGCCGGGGCAGGTCTACGACATAAACAGCTACACGCTCTCCGCGGTCGTCGCGGCGAACGGCTGCGTCCCCGTCAGGAGGGGGCTCGTCCGCGACGACTTCGACGCCATCGCGGCCGCGGTCAAGGACGCCTCCACCTACGACGTCGCGGTCTTCAGCGGCGGCAGCAGCGTCGGGGTCAGGGACCTCTTCGCGGGCGTCGTCGAGGACCTGGGGAGGGTACACTTCCACGGGCTCAGGGTGAAGCCGGGGAAGCCGACCCTCTTCGGCGAGGTCGGGGGCACGCCAGTCTTCGGGATGCCCGGCTACTCGACGAGCTGCCTGAACAACGCCTACGTCCTCCTCGTTCCTGCGTTGAGGAAGGTGGCGGGTCTACCTCCAGCCGAGGAGCGGACGGTGAAGGCGAGGCTGAGCCGAGCCATCAAGGCGGAGGGGGAGAGGGAGCAGTTCTACTCCGTCCGCGTCGAGGGGGGCGAAGCAGTCCCTGTCTTCAAGCAGAGCGGCGACATAACGAGCATGGCGTACGCCAACGGGTACATCATAATCCCCATCGGGACCCAGCTCCTCGAAGCCGGGGACGAAGTAAACGTCTACCTATTCGCCTGATGGCGTCTTCGCCAGTCGGAGGCGAGGAGGCCGAAGAAGAGCTCGTCGTGGGCGCCGCCCTTGTAGATGTGCCTCTCCCTGAGGCGCCCCTCCAACGCGAAGCCCGCCCTCTCCAGCACCCTGACGGACGCGGCGTTCTCCGGTTCGGTCGTCGCCTCGACGCGGTTGAGGTTTAACTCCTCGAAGCCGTAGCGGAGGACCTCCTCCACAGCCTCCGTCATCAGCCCCCCGCCCCAGTGCTCACTGAGCAGGTCGTACCCCATCTCTGCGCGCCGGTTCCCTTCCGAGTAGGAGTAGAGTCCGATGGTGCCGACGGGCTCTCCCGTCTCCCTCAGCTCGGCGACGACCCTGAAGTGGGTGGGGAAGCCCGGCTTGAGGTAGGTCTCGTACATCCCCTCCGCCTCGGTGAGGGTCTTTATGTCGGCATAGGCGCTGTAGAGGTTTGTCTCGCCCCTGCTGAACAGCTTGAGTATGAAGGGGATGTCCGCGGGTGTGATGGGACGCAGGTTGAGGCGCGTCGTACGTAGTGTCGGGGTCTCCATCCAGCAACTCTACGCAATCGGGCGGAAAAGGGCTGCGAGGCGCTTGGCTTAAAGGCGCCCGATAAAGAGTCTCAACCATGACCAAGAAGGCGCCCGAATACCAGCTAGGCGAGGACTTCGCCCTAAAGATGGACGCGGAGGACCCCCTCGCCGTCTTCAGGAGCCGCTTCTACCACATCCCAGGCAACATCTACATGGACGGCAACAGCCTCGGCCTCATGAGCAGGGACGCCGAGGAGACCCTCCTGCGCGTCGCCAACGAGTGGAAGACCCTCGGCATAGCCGGCTGGGGCAAGGGGAAGATACCGTGGATCGACTACGGGGAGGCCCTCGGCGCCATGGAGGCGCCCCTCGTCGGCGCCGAGCCCGGCGAAGTCATCGTCACCAACAGCACCACCGTCAACCTCCACAACCTGGTCGCCACATTCTACGAGCCCAAGGTGAGGCGGCGCAAGATACTCGCCGACGAGCTGAACTTCCCGAGCGACCTCTACGCCCTCTACGCCGACATACTCCTCAGGGGCGGCGACCCCGAGGAGGACCTCATACTCGTCAAGGCGAGGAACGGCCTCATCGAGGAGGACGACGTCATCGACCAGATGACGGGAGAGGTCGCGCTCGCCCTGCTGCCGAGCGTCTACTACAAGTCGGGCCAGCTAGCCGACATGGCGCGCCTCACCAAGGCGGCCCACCGCAAGAAGATATGGATAGGATTCGACTGCAGCCACAGCGTCGGCGTCGTCCCCCACTTCCTCGACAGGTGGGACGTCGACTTCGCATTCTGGTGCAACTACAAGTACATGAACGCCGGCCCCGGGGGCACGGCGAGCCTCTACGTGAACAAGAGGCTATTCGGCGTCCGCCCCGGCCTCGCGGGGTGGTGGGGGAACAAGCGCTCCACCATGTTCAACATGGAGACCCGGTTCGACCCCGCGAGGAGCGCCGCGGCTTGGCAGATAGGCACCATAAACATGTTCAGCGCCACGCCTCTGGAGGGCTCCCTCCGCATAATGGGGGAGGCGGGCATCGAGAGGATCAGGGAGAAGAGCCTCAAGATCACGGGCTACCTCATGTACCTCATCGACGAGATGCTGGGGAAGGCGCCCTACAACTACTCGATAGCGACCCCCCGCGCGCCCGAGCGAAGAGGCGGCCACGTCGGCGTCACCCACAGGGAGGGCTGGAGGATCAACCAGGCCCTCATCGCACGGGGCGTCGTCCCCGACTTCCGCCCACCCAACATCCTGCGCCTCGCCCCCATCCCCCTCTACGTAAGCTACCACGACGTCTGGCGCGTCGTCCAGCACCTCAAGGCCGTCATCGACAACAAGGAGTACCAGAGGTTCAGGGACGAGCGCTCCACCGTCACCTAGCCCGACCCGCCCACGGCGAACATCCGCCGCCCTCCGCCGCCGAAGGACCCAGAAAAAGACCCCGACCCACAAAACCGACCAGAATAACCGGAAACGCGGCGGCGACGAACACACCCCCCTCCCCCCCCACACGCACGCGAGGACAAATAATATCAACCCCCCCACCCCCATCAAGACGATTCCACGATGAAGATACTCGAAGACATCAAGGTCCTCGACTTCACACACGTCTGGTTCGGACCCTACTGCACCATGATGCTCGCCGGCCTCGGCGCCGACGTCATCACCGTCGAGCCCCCGTGGGGCAACATAGGCCGCCTAGGCCCCGGAGAACTCTACAAGGGCACCAGCAGCAGCTTCATGGCCCTCAACTGCGGCAAGAAGGGCATCGCCATAGACATGAAGAAGCCCGAGGGCATCGCCCTCGTCAAGGAGCTCGTAAAGGAGTCCGACATCGTCGTCCAGAACTTCGCCACAGGCGCCATGGAGCGCCTCGGCCTCGGCTACGAGGAGCTCAAGAAGATAAAGCCCGACATCATCTACGCCGCCCTCAGCGGCTTCGGCCAGTACGGCCCCTACAGCAAGTACGGCAGCTACGCCGCCGTCGCCGAGGCGATAAGCGGCCACACATACGCCACCGGCAAGGGAATAGACATAGACCACCCCCCCGTCGCCATGGCCGGCGCCCAAGGCGACATCGGCCCAGGCGTCTTCGCCGCCTTCAGCATCGTCGCCGCCATACGCCACCGCGACAAGACGGGCAAGGGCCAGATGATCGACGTCAACCAGGTCGACACAATGGTCAGCTTCAACGCCTGCGAGACAGTCGCCTACGACCTCTTCAAGGAGAGCCCCATCGCCAGGCGCAAGAGGAGGGGCAGACCCCCCAGCGAACTCTGGGGCATAGTCAAGGTCAAGGACGGCTGGGTCCAGATCGCGGGCAGCCGCCCAAAGGCCGTCGAGGAGATGAAGGCCAGGCTCGGCGTCGAGGAGGTCACCCTCGACTTCGTCAAGGAGAAGCTCTCCACGATGACGCGTAAGGAGGCCTTCGAGTGGCTCGTCGGCTTCGACGTGCCCAGCGCCCCCATCTACGAGGCCTACGAGGGATTCGACGACCCCCACCTCAAGGCGCGCAAGACCTTCGTAGAGGTCCCCCACCCCGTCGCCGGGACATACAGGATACCAAAGTTCCCAGCCGAGTTCAGCGAGACCCCCGGAGAGATCAAGACCGGCGCCATCGTCCTCGGCCAGCACACCGAGGAGGTCCTCAGAGAAGTCCTGAAGAAGACGCCAAAGCAGATCGAGGAATTGGAGCAGAACGGCGTCGTCACCATCTGGAGACCCTAAAATCTCCGGGCCGCAACTCAGCCGATCATTATACCCTTGACGAATACCCTTAGCCGGGACGAGGCCGCCCTGGCCGCCTCCGCCACGATCGGCTTACACAGGTAGATCGAGACGAGTACTATCGTTATCTCCACCTTGCCGATTATCATCGCCGCCATCAGCACGAACTTGTAGAACGTCGGCAGGGAGAGGCTCGTCGCCCCCATCGAGATGCCGTTCGTCGTCAGCGCCGACCCCACCTCGAACAGGGAGTCACCGAAGGAGACGCCGCTCGTCGAGAAGACCAGCGAGAGCACGAGCAGGGTGACCAGGAACAGGAGCACGGAGCTTATCGCCATGTTCCACTTCAGCGCCTTCTTCCCGTCCGCCTTCGGGCGCTGCGATATCACTCC
>JAUYEB010000026.1 GCA_030691555.1 Candidatus Bathyarchaeota archaeon | reverse complement strand
TGATTTCAGGCTACCCCGCCCCCACGTGGTACATCAGGGTGCTGAAGCTGTTCCAGGGGTGGGACTTCCTGGGGGTCTGATGGTTGGCCGACTCGGTCGAGGTCTCGCTGGTCTTCCCGGCTTACAACGAGGTCGGGGGGCTGGAGAGGGCGGTCGCCGTCGCCGAGGGGGAGCTGGCTAAAATAGCGAAGACGTACGAGATCATCGTGGCGGAGGACGGCAGCACCGACGGGACCGCCGAGCTGGCCGAGCGACTGGCAAAGACTAACCCAGCCGTGAGGCACCTCCACAGCGACGAGAGGCTCGGCCGGGGGAGGGCGCTCACCCGAGCATTCAAGGAGTCGAGGGGGGAGATACTCGCCTACATGGACGTCGACCTCTCGACGGAGACGAGCGCCCTCCGGACGCTCATCGACTCGATACGGGAGGGGTGGGACATCTGCACGGGATCGAGGATGCTGAGCGGCAGCGTGGTGAAGCGGTCGTGGACGAGGAACCTATCGTCGTGGGCATACAACGCCCTCATACGGCTCCTCTTCGACACGGGCGTACACGACCACCAGTGCGGATTCAAGGCCTTCAACCGGCGCAGCCTCTTCGCGATCCTGGCGGAGGTTGAGGACGCCCACTGGTTCTGGGACACCGAGGTCCTCGCCGTGGCGAGCCGCCGGGGCTACAGGATCAGGGAGATACCAGTCACCTGGGTCGAGGACAGGGGGACGACGGTGAACCTGTTCAAGGACTCTGTGAGGATGGGGTTCAAGGCCTTCGCCCTCAGGTGGAGGCTAACATTCTCGCGCCCACGTTAACTTTGTCGAGTGTTGATACGAAGGTTGGTGGACGCGAGGGGAATTGAACCCCTGACCTCCTGCGTGCGAGGCAGGCGATCTACTACTAATCTACGCGCCCGACGCCCCTCAATATCCACATCGACATAAAAACATTTATCGACTTCCATTCAATGAGACTTTCTCTCAATATACACTAACTAAAATTTTCGCCGGTGGAGATATCCTAATTTCTTATGATTATTAATTTCGTATCATAAAACTGCGGCACGTATTTCATCCATTAATAACTTATGCAGTCGATCCTGTAATTCAATACCACTTTTACAGAATTGTTCACTTTCCTTTTCCAAATCCACACCACCCTTCGCCTTTTGCATTAGTTTATGGATTAAGGAATTTCGTTGAGACCGCCATGATTCTAATTTGTTGAATAGTTCTTTATCGATGAGATTTAGGGAGTAGAGAAGCCTATTTTTTTGTTGCAGATTCAACGTGTCTACAAATTCTTGGTGTACTTTTTGTCTTCCTCCCCCTATAATATGAAAATGAGTAGAAAGCATACTGTTTATTGTTAATTCGGTTAGATTCGGATGAATCCAGACGAGTTCCATGAATCGGTTTTCCCTCAATAAATCCGCTTGAAACGTCCAAAGAGACATCATGCTCAGCGTAGACCTTAATTTTTCATCATTAATCGAGGAGGATGAAGAGAGAAAATCCGAATATTGCTTCCTTACATCCTTCCATTTAGTGTTAATTAGTCTGTCTTTATCCATAAATTTACCCTAACTAAATGTTATTTTCTACTTTGAAAGTTTTTTCATAAAAGGAGAAAGAATAGATGACGGAACTTATTTAAAAAGAATATTTAATTCGAAAAAAGGACGTAATTTAGATGGTTCTTCTTAGTTTTGCCTTGCACGAAGACAAATCAGATAAGACGCCCGCGGGGGCGTATCACCCATGAAACTAGAGGGCAAATCGGTGCTGATCACTGGCGCAGCGTCGGGAATAGGGAAAGCGGCTGCCCTTCTCTTCGTGGAAGAGGGCGCGAGGCTTACCCTAGTCGATGTAAACGAGGCCGGTGAGGAGACCGCCAGGCAGGCACACGAAAAGGGCGCCGAAGCCACTTTCCTGAAGGCTGACGTGTCCAAGTCGGGGGACTGGGAGAAGGCGGTCAGGCTCGCCGTCGAGAGCCACGGCAGGATCGACGTCCTCTACAACAACGCGGGCATAGGCATGTATCGCCCCTTCCTTGAGACCTCGGAGGAGGACTGGGACAGGGTCATCGCCGTGGACCTGAAGAGCGTCTACCTCGGCTGCAGGCACGCCATCCCCGAGATGATCAAGCGGGGAGGAGGCGTCATAGTCAACACCGCCAGCGAGATCGGTATCAGCGGCGCCCGCAACTACGCCGCCTACTGCGCCGCCAAGGGCGGAGTCGTCCAGATAACACGAGCCCTCGCCCTAGAGTTCGGCGACAGGAACATACGCGTCAACTGCCTCTGCCCCGGAGTCACCCTCACACCCATGCTCGAACAGGGCATGAACAGGGCGCAGGACCCCGCCGCGAGGCGCCGATATCTGGAGCAGGGGGTCCCCCTCAAGAGGCTGGGCAGACCCGAGGAGATCGCCAAGGGCGCCCTCTTCCTCGCGTGCGACGACTCCAGCTTCATGAACGGCGCCACCCTCGTCATCGACGGCGGAGCCACCGCCTAGACAATATGAGGGGCATAAAAAACACTCAAATAACCGGCGAACCCACAGACCCACGGCGAAAAAAATATTCCATAAGTATCGCCGGGCGTAAGAGAATGAACACACACATCTTCACCGAGCGCGAACACGCCATCCTCGCCAGGTGGATCGGCGGCGCGGCCACACGCGAAGACTCGACACACCTACACGTCACCCTCAACCGCCTGCGCGCAAACGAGAAGCGGCTCACATACCAGGTCAAGTTCTACACCCTCGCCCTCCGCAGGCTACACCACGGAAGGCTGAGACACCGCCCCGAGGACCTCCAGACCACCCTCGCCCTCGCCCCCATCCCCCTCAAGGCGAGGAGCATCGCCGCCTACACCCTGCTCACGCCGAGACTACGCGCCGCCC